>CAYHKS010000001.1:0-23591 GCA_964357345.1 uncultured Candidatus Saccharibacteria bacterium
TTTTTACCAACGTCTGCAAAAACATTTTTTGTTTCAATATCAAATACTATCTTTCTCATTGAAGGGACCGAGTTTGTGTGTCTCAAGAAAATCACAGAGAGTAATATCTCCCATACCAAAACCTACTGCTGGTACAGGGTCGACGTTGAACATTTCAAGTAGATTATCGTATCGTCCTCCACCCGCTATAGAGCGATTATTAGCTTTATCTGTGTCAAATATTTCAAAGACCATTCCTGTGTAGTAGGTCTGGCCCCTAGCCAGCGATTCGTCAAAAACTAAGTTTGGCGCAATATCCTTGAAATCATCTATGTTGCAATTGTTTATTCTAATCTCAAAACTTTCATCACTTGTTCCAAACTCTTTCATAGTTGCGTAAGCAAGAGAGAGAATTTCCCTATCTCCTTCAAGTCCAGAAGTTCCTAAAAGGTCGCAGTTAAGTTGCCAGTGTTCACGCTTCCTACCTCTTTGAGGTTGCTCGTATCTGAAAAGGTTAGGAATGGAGTACCACCTGAGGAGGAATTTCAACGTCTTTCGTCTCGCAGCCACCATGCGCGCTAGAGTTGGAGTCATTTCTGGACGTAGGGTGACGGATCTATCACCCCTGTCGGTGAAGGTAAAGGTTTGCTCATTGACTATTTCATCACCAGACTTCTCCTTATATATGTCAGATAGTTCCAAAATTGAGGCGTTGTACTCTACAAAACCGAATTTCTCTGCTACTTTCCGCCATGTGTTGAAGATATAGTTCTGAATGACCATATCTTCTGGGTAAAAGTCGCGGACTCCCTTATATGGGCTTGTATCTAAACTCATAGCGACAATTATAGCATTTTCTGTATTATGACCACATGCAATTAGTTTTAAAGCTTTATAAAAACCTTGGAGAGACACCACTTGAGTGTATTGAGCGTTTTCGTAAGGAGAAACCAGTATATGAGAAGGTGAACATGACCTACCTTGGTCGTTTAGATCCTATGGCGGAAGGATTGCTCCTAGTCCTTGCTGGAGACACGAAAGACAAAGATGAATTTCTGAAACTTGATAAAACTTACGAGTTTGAGGTTTTGTGGGGCTTTAGTACTGATACTTATGATGTTTTAGGACTAATTACAAATGTTGGGCAAATGCCGGAAAAACTTGATATCAAAATGGAGAGGCTTCTCAAAGATATCAAAGACAAGAAAACTCAAAGTTATCCTCCATACTCATCACGCACAGTAGGCGGTAAGGCTCTACACGCTTGGGCAAGAGAGGGGAGAATAGATGAGATAGAAATCCCAAAGAGAGATATCAAAATATTTCATATTGAGCATATCCGCACAAGACTCATACCGCAAAAGGAAATTTTGGCAGAGATATTAAAGAAGGTTAATTTAGTGAGAGGAGATTTTCGACAAGAATCAATCAAGAAAAACTGGCAGAAAGTTCTTAATAAAAAAGAAATGTGTTTAATTTCCAAATTTAAAATAGATGTCTCAAGTGGCACCTATATACGAAGCCTAGCGCACGAAATGGGCAAAAAACTCGGCACTTCCGCACTTGCCTACAGTATCAAACGCACCAGAGTGGGGGAGTACAAACTTTAATTATTTCAAATCCTTACGCTGGGCTTTTGCACGAGACTGTTGGGTTAAAAGTTGTTTGCGAAGGCGGACGGATAGGGGAGTTATCTCAATATATTCATCATCTTTCATAATTTCCATTGCTCTCTCTATAGAAAGTTTCCATGCGGGAGTTAAGTAGATACTATCGTCAGAGCCAGAAGCACGCATGTTGGTAAGTTGCTTACCCTTAGTCGGATTTACATACATGTCCTCACCCTTGGAGGTATTACCCAAAACCTGTCCCTCATAGACTTCGTCTGATGGCTCAATATAGAGCACCCCTCTTTGCTGGAGGTTGTCTAGTGAGAAGGCCAAGACCTTACCCGATTCCATTGATATCATCGAACCCACATCAAAGTGATCGATTTCGCCAGCGTATTCCTTAAATCCAATAAAACGAGATGAAAAGATACCTAACCCTTTAGTGTCAACAATAAACTGACCTTTGTATCCGAGGAGAGCCCTTGTAGGAGCCTCAAAAGTTATTCGAGTATGATTGTGTTCAGTCTTCATGTCATGAAGCTGGGCTCGTTTCGAAGTGAGGTGAGAAATAATGGTGCCACTCATTGCCTCTGGTACATCTATCAAAACTTCCTCGTAAGGTTCCATCTTCTTCCCATTTTCCTCTTTCATAATGACGTGAGGTTGAGAAACCTGCATCTCGAAACCCTCTCGGCGCATATTTTCTAGTAGTATGGCGATGTGTAGCTCACCTCTTCCATAAACAGTAATATACTCACTTCTAGAAAAATCTACTCTAAGTCCCACATTCACTTCCAGTTCTCTCTCCAGTCTCTCTCGTATTTGTCTTCCAGTAACAAATTTTCCTTCCTTACCAGCAAAAGGGGAGTCGTTAACAAAAAAGTTCAAAGATATGGTTGGCTCGTCTACATTGATAGCTGGGAGAGCTTCAGCCTCAGCGCTTCCAGACACCGTGTCTCCAATATAAATCTCTGAGAGTCCTGCAATCATCACCACATCTCCTGCAACAGCTTCCTGACTCTCAACTCTTTTAATTCCCTCAAATGTAAACAACTTAGTAATTTTTCCCTTATAATTTCCACCCTCATGTTTACTCACAAACACGTCCTGACCAGTTTTAATTACTCCTTCGTAGACTCTTGCAATAGCCAAACGTCCTAAAAAATTGTCATATGCTAGGTTAAATGGCTGAAGTCTTACTGGCACATCCAGTTTTTGCTCTGCGGGAGGAACCTTCTCCAATATCATGTCTAAGAGGGGAGAAAGATCACTGGATTTGTCTCCCAAATTTTTCATGGCTACACCTTCGCGCCCGATAGCGTAAACAGTCGGAAAATCTATCTGTTCATTATTCGCCCCAAGCTCAAGAAAAAGTTCTAAGACCATCTCGTGCACTATCTCTGGTCTAGCGGCGGGTTTATCTATTTTATTTATAACTACGATTGGTTTGATACCTAATTCCAAAGATTTTTTAAGAACAAATCTTGTTTGTGGCATCGGTCCTTCTTGAGCATCAACCACCAAAAGGACTGTATCAACAGAGCGAAGCACTCGTTCTACTTCCGAACCAAAATCAGAGTGTCCGGGAGTGTCTACGATATTTATCTTCGTGTCTTTGTAAAATAATGAAGTATTTTTGGAGTATATGGTGATTCCACGCTCCTTTTCCAAAGCATTGCTGTCCATGCTCTCTCCTTCTGCGAACATCCCATTCTGGCGCAAAATAGCATCAGTGAGAGTAGTTTTGCCGTGGTCGACGTGTGCAATAATTGCTATGTTTCGAATCTGCATGGTTAGCAATTAAAGCACAAAAACTATATTTCCTCAAGGGCTTGGTTTTTCCAAGCAAAAGTCGCTTTTCTAAGAAGAGTTGGTTCAGTTGTCATGGGATCCTTCTCATCTCGGTCCAAATATTCAAAGGTTACTAACCCACTCTTCAAAACTGTAATAGATTCAGGAGAAATTCTGTCTCCAATAAACACTGCATTTGACCCCTTGTATTCCACATTTCCTGAAACATATGCTGCTAGATAAACAAATATTCCGGACCCACCACCATCTTGGGACAAAATAATTACAGCATCATTTTTACCATCACCATTAATGTCTCCGTATGCGACCGGTTCTTTAGCCAAATTTGTGTCTACTGATATTGCGCTACCAGTTATATTTAAACTTACCTTCCCATTTTTAAGCTTAATAGGTCCATCGTCAAAATAAAAAGTAGCATTGGCTGGGTCAGGGTTTAAAACTGTAGTCATAATCTCCACTGGCTGTCCCTTATCCTTGCCATTGTTGCTCCAAACGTACCAACCGACTAAACCAATAATCAAAATTAAAAGCAGGAGTTTTTTCATGAAGCTATTATCTCACGGATCACCTTTTTCGTCTCCTCAACGTCCCTTACCTCTACACATTCAATACCAGTTTTTTTTGCTGGCTCATCATTTCCATTGGGGTATAGAGCGTCTCCTATGAAAAGCATGTTTTGTATGGGTATACCAAGTCTTTCAGCAACCTTATTAATTCCATATGCCTTGTCCTCTCCCTTCCTCAAAACATCAATAGAGGTTGTCCCTCCTATGTGGACTTCAAACTCGGGTATTTTCTCTTTGAGATACTTCACAATTTCCAAGCGTTTTTTGTGATCTGGATCCCACTTTTCTTTTTGATCAAGTGGGGCCTTTTGCCCTAAGGCTGAAAAGGTAATCTCACTTTGTCGGTCTTCAATAATCTCTCCAAAATGAATCTCTGGGGCCAAATATCCCGCCTTGGGCAAGGCGTAATCAAAAGCCTCCATAATTCTGGCTCTCTCTTCATGTGAAAGAATATCAGCATAAACTTCTTTCACTTCTCCATCTTCAAATCTATACATACTTGCTCCTCCAGTTGGCTGCAAAAAAAGGTTTAGCAATTTTTCGGAGGGAATCTTAAGGTGATTTAAAAGTTGCTCATTAAACTGCCTCCACCTACCGCCAGAGATAACCACGACTTTCCTTTTTTCCAAAAGTTTTTCCAAAAGTTCCCCCATCTCGGGGTCTATGTGAGATTTGCTCGGAGCCAACGTTCCATCAAGGTCAAAAATTATCACCCCCTTCATCCCATTAGAAGCTTCTTTGTACAAGTTATGAGGTTCAGGCATATATAGAAAGTGATAAGCATGAGTTTCTAACGGGATTCATGAAAGAATTTTTAAGATTGTATTAAGAGAGAGAGTAGCAATACCAATTACGCTGTCTGCCCCACCATAATATAAATAGACTTTTCCTTTTCTAACTACATTTCCACAAGGAAACACCACCTTGGGGACGAACCCCTTTTTTTCATAATCTTCTTCTGGTTCAAAGAGGGGGACTGCAGTTCGAGCCAAAACACTTGTTGGGTCCTTGAGGTCTAGGAGAACAGCTCCAATCCTATAAGTATTTGTTTCTGATATTCCATGATAAAAGAGTAGCCAGCCTTTAGGTGTTTTTAAGGGAGGGCCCGATATTCCCACTTTGTGCCCGTCCCACATGCCTCGTCTAGGAGTAATAAGTTCAATGCATCGGATAATTTTTTCTTTTTCAAAATTAAGTGAGGTCAAAAAATCAACGCAGATACTTTCGTTTATTCTGTGTAGGAAGGCGTAACCAGCAGAGGTCTTCTCTGGGATGATACTTGCGTCTTTGTTAGGAACGTCGGGAGGTGTAACTATAATTGGCTCACTCCACTTGTTCCACTTCTTATCTAGGAAATTTGGTTTAGAAATTTTAGTTATAGCCACTCTTGGCACCGAACCATCATAAGCCGTGTAGGTCATTACAATTTCACCATTGATCTCCATGAGGCGAGGATCCTCACATCCAGAGTTGCCTGGATGATGTTTTTTTTCAAAATCCGCACGGGGGATATAGACAGGTTCCTCGCTTCTCTCCTTAATCACTAACCCATCATCCGATGAAGCATATCCAAAAGTTGAGGTCTCATCGGAAGACATTGCTCTGTACAAAATATGAATCATCCCTCCAAGATCAATGGCAGCAGGGTTAAAAGTTCCATGAGCTTCCCAATCCTTATCTGGACGGGGGCTAATAACTGGATTGCCCGCAAAGCGGGTAACAAGTGGAGATGCAGGAGTCATGCTTTTCAGTAAATCCTCAAGCCTAACTGTTGCCTTGCATGAGTGAGTGTCGGCAGCACCGTAATAAATTTCTAAATTCTTACCTTTAATAAGAGCTCCGGAAGGGAAGACAATGTTGGGGACGAGCCCCGTGCTCTCATAATAAAGTTCCGGGACCAAAAAGGCACCCTTAGTCCTACCGATAATCAAACGTGGATTCTTTTTATCCAAAAGTACTGCTTCGATACCAAAGGTAGAGTTGTCATGTCCATAGTGATTAATATGAGAGTAAATCACGAGCCAGCCTGCCTTTGTTTTAAGTGGTGGGGCACCAAGTTCCACGTGGTCGTCTCCACTACGATGAACGTTTACTACATGAGCTTCCTTCTCCTTGTACCATTTTTCCCAATAAGTAGGGGACCACATGTCTTCAAGTTTATTAAATTCGGCATATGCTACGTTAGCTGGCGGTCTATCGGTGTCTATTGTTAAGAGTGCTGCATACTTGCCATTAATTTTTTCTGGGAAGAGAGCCATTGCTTTGGCATTAAATGGGGTGACCAGATGTCTTTCCTCTACTGTTTTCATGTCCTTGCTTATGGCCACGGCAATTTTTATTCCGTCAGCATCAAATGGATATGTCGAAAGAGCCGTATAAAAAATAAAGTACTTTTTGCCTAATTTTGTGACTCGTGGATCTTCGCACCCATATTTCTCAAACTCTTTTTCTGGAGTTATAAATGGAGCTCTATCAAAAAAATCTTTGCCATTTTTAGTAGTTGCCCGACCAATTACTGAACGATGTATTTTAGGCTCTTCTAGTAATTCGCGTTCTGACAGCGCTCTATAAACCACGTGGGTGAGCGAGCCACTCTTAACAGGGCACCAGTTGTAGGCTGCCGCAGCCTCCCATGGATGTTCCTTTCTTGGGGAAAGAAGGGGATTATTTTCTGATCTTTTGATTGTAAACATAAATTTTCTTTATACTTTTCCGTGCTCGGTAAGCCAATCCAATAATTCATTGAGATTGGCGTGAGCTGCACAAATATATTTATCCCCTCCACCATAGTAAACATGAAGTTCGTCCCCCATAACTACTGCGCCTGAAGCATAAATAACTCCGGGCTTGCTGTCATTTTCGTATTGCATATCTGGGGAAAGAAGTGGTGTAGGCGATCTATAAAGAATTTTAGTCGGATTTTCCAAGTCTAAAAGCATCGCTCCGAGTTTGTATTTGTTTGGATCATTTCTATCCATTGCATGATAAAGGAGAAGCCACCCCTTCTTTGTTTTTAATGGGGGAGCGGCTGAACCACGCATCCAGTTGTCCCAAAAATCCTTCCTGCCTCCCTGAGTGGGTGCATTCTGGCTTTTAATGTATTTTGATCCATTGAAGGCGTCAAAATTATCGACATATTCAATTCGAATCTCTGGGGAGATACTGTGTAATACCGCATACTTACCTTTGATTTTGTCGGGGAAAAGTACCCAATTTTTCTCCACTGTTCCTGGAGCAGAAAGCAAAAGAGGACGCTTCCAATTCCACTTGCCCTGTTTAAAGTCATCGAGTCCAATCGAGGTCAAGGCAATGCGTACAGAATGCCAACCCTCGAAAGCAGTGTAGCTCATATAGACCTGATCATCTATTCGCACAGTGCGAGGATCCTCACATCCGCCCCAGCCCCCTCCAGACGTATACACAGCGGGGTTAAATTTTTTATCTTTCTCTGCTCGCATGTCTCTCTTTCTATGGTCATGTTCAAAAACGGGAAACCCGAAACGTCTTTCAAAGTTTCTACCATCTGCACTAACTGCATGGCCAATTTTTGAAAGGCCATCCATTCCTATTGCCCTATAGAGTAGGTGTACCATTCCCTCGTCATCTACTAACGCTCCAGGATTAAAGACAGCCTCCGTTTCCCAAGTGTTTAGTCCGTGCGGAGCTAAAATTGGATTGTTTACCATGCGATGAAGTGAGAAGGCCTTATGAAGGGCTTGTTTGAAGGGTTCCGCAAGAAGCCATAGCAAAAAAAACAAAAAAATTACAATAGCCCCAATCAAAATTTCATTTGTGAGTAGCTCACTCATGTTCGGTGCGACCATAACGGTCATCTAAGCGGACAATATCCTTTTCATCAAAATTACCCAAAGAAATTTCTAAAAGAACTACTGCCTCACTCCCAGCAGTAATGCGATGTTTAGTATTTGTAGGAATAAGATAATGTTTCCCTGGTTTTACCGGTTCCGAAAGATCTCCAACCTCAATTGTTCCATCTCCAGACATGATTACCCAGAACTCAGATCTGTGGTTGTGATGTTGAAGACTAAAAGCTTCGCCCGGGTTTACAGTCAAAATTTTTACAGTGGAAGGTTCGTTTTCAGTAAATTTACTGAACTTTCCCCATGGTCTTTCTTCTTCATACGGATTGTCAAATAAGATACTCATTCTTACCCATATTTTATACGGGTTTCTTAATCAAAGCTACCAAAAACTGTGTATTAGATTACCTCTCCCACGTCTTTTCTCCACGCCTCACGTGTAAGTGGACCGACTATGCCCTCTGGATCTATTTTCATTGCTTCTTGATATTTTTTTATCGACTCAAGAGTAACTTCACCAAAATACGATGAGGCAGGTTCTGTCTCAGTCCAAAATCCTCTCCACTTAAGAAAATTTTGCAACAAAAGCACTTCTCTACTTCTCTCGCCGAGTGCCAAACTTCTGTCGGGTACTTCGCGTGATGGGGGAGGTGTACTGGGTAATCTGTTTGCAAATCTAGCTTGATGAAGGCTAGCCAAACGAATTGTCGGAGCGATGTCTAGATCTATTTCAGCAAAAATTGTACTTACATTACTGACGAAAGACTGCCCAGCGTAACCAAGACTGAGTAGACCTATGGCCACCAAAGCTAGGAGAGATTGTTTTGAAAGATGTTTTCTTACAAAATTCCGGAACTTATACATATGTTTATTGTATCGCAGTTTTTTGCTACTATTCTTAAGTTCCGTAAAAGGAACATATTCCGCGTTAGCTCAGTTGGTAGAGCGCCTCCCTGTTAAGGAGGATGTCCTAGGTTCGAGCCCTAGACGCGGAGCCTATGAACAAGAGAGTAAGTATTTATTCCATCATCGCTATTTTGTTTGGAATTTTTTTGGTCGTATACGGTGGATATGATGACAGTCCTGGTGGACAACTCCTAGGATTACTTATCGTTATTTTTAGCATTTTTGCTGTTGTAAAAAGAATGCGAAACTAGCGACGAGACTAATCTTTTCGTGTGTTAAAATACAGGAAGAATGATGGTTTATTAGTTTTCTTGAACTAATTACTTATGAAAAAAACTATTTTGGTGTTTGGTATATCTGGTACGCTATTTGCTGGTTACTTAAGTGCGATTAAATTTTTTACCTCTACTTGTGCCCTTAACGAAGCCTGTCCCTACTTTTGGGGTTACCCTGCTTGTTATTACGGTTTCGTAATGTTTGCGTCAATTACTGTAGTAGCCATACTAAGAATTCTAGGAAAGATTTCTGATCAGCGAGCACTATTTACAACCGTGGGCATTTCATTTTTGGGCATTCTGTTTGCGGGGTACTTTACCCTCGGGGAATTACCTAAACTTTTCTCGGAAGGTTTGTCCGCGTACTTTTTTGGTCTTCCAACTTGTGCCTTGGGCCTAATCTTCTATGTTCTGATTTTTGGAATCTCTTCCAGAGAGTACTTACTAGAAGTTAAAAAATTATAATACAAAACCTCACAATGTGAGGTTTTGTATTTAACACAGTGTAAAGAATTACTCTGAATTACCAGTTCAAGAGAGTCAACCATCCGCGAGGAGAGAAGTCTTGATGCATTGCAATTTTGGACAACGGTCCGAAATATCCTGCTGTTGGAGAAACAAATTTTGCTGCTTGGTATCTAGCAACTGCAGCCTTGGTAAGATTTCCGAAGTAACCTGGGGCTACCCCAGTTGGAATCTGAAGGTATCCAAGTTCTGACAATAGTCCTTGTAAAACAACTACTCCCTGACCTGTAGATCCTACAGTAAGATCTTGTCCAACAAGAATGTTTGGAGATTCAGCTTTGGCTTGAGGCATACCAACTACCATAGCTAACGCAAGAACAAAAGCGAAACCAGACAACTTAGCGTAACTTATGTTTTTAGTCATAATATTAATTATTTTTTTTAATAACAAACACGTTATTAGGTTTATCCGTATCTGCTAAAGATGATGACGAAAGCAAGATTGTAATATTACAGGTATTACGAAGGTAGAATTATCAGTATTTGCAATATTTTGCAGAGGATATAGTATTCCAGTCAGTCGTCTCATTTGCTCTTCAACCCTTTGGGAGGGTACCCAGATGCTTTGGCTCGCGCTCTTGTTCGCGGTTCTATATGCGGCGGCTCTGATATTCGGGGCCTCCCCACTCGGGTTCAGCATCTTGCTTCTCATGGTTTCTGCAGGGGCACTGGTAGTGAAGTTCGCAGATCAGTTGCCCTCAAAGAAGTCGCGGGAAGACAGGCTCATCCACTTGAACCGTCGTCGCAGGGACCCCCAGTCGTAAGGGGGTCATTTTCATAAACTTGATATATAATTAGTTGTGTAATCAATTAAATAATTTACATGACGCATCAAAATTATATGAAGTTCTCGGGGGTGATTTTTCTTGTCATTGCGCTCGTTCATTTGTGGAGAATAGTTAATGGGATTCCAATAGCTTTTGGAACTTCTTTTGTTCCTATGTGGCTAAGTTGGGTGGGAGTACTTGTTGGTGGGTATCTCTCATTTGTTGCTCTCAAAAAAAAGGTATAAAAAAGAATCAGAATGAAAATGAATATCAAAGCTACCGGTATAGAGCTCTCACCGGCACTTTTCAGCTATGTAGAAAAACGTTTGGCAAAAGTAGAGAAGTATCTTGATATAACTGAGCCCATAATGGCGGTCGAGCTAGGCAAGAGTACTGAGCATCACAAGCAAGGGGAGATTTATAGAGCAGAGGTACGCATTACAGGCGGAGGTTTAGATTATTACGCTACTAAGGAAGCTATTGATATATATGCAGCGATAGATGAAGTCAGAGACGAAATTATTCATGAAATAACCAAAAATAAAGGAAAGAAGAGGGAGCTTTTACGCCGAGGACAACGAGCAATAAAAAATATAATAAGAGGGTTTTTTGACAAAAAATAGAATCTGTTTGATATTGTAAAAACCTGTTGACAGCTTTTTTGCATTGGAGTATCTTAGTTGAACCTGATTGCTTTAGGTAGGTGACAGCAAAGGGCCTCGGTTCGCCGAAAGCCACAAGCTAGACCCAAGCCAAGAGTTCAGGAGCGTCCCAAAGCACGTGAGTGCCCAAAGGCGCGAGATGAATGACAAGAAAAGTTCCTGACTGTCTGAGACTCAGTCAGGAGAACAATCAAGTCGCTCCGGCCCAGGCCGAAGCATCATCTCAAAGTTGGACCGCTTCGGCGGACCACAGAATCGGCGATCTTCGCAAGCCAGTTCGGATATCGAAACCTCCGGGAATTGATAGACGGACAAGACAGCGTCTCTGGACTGTCGGCAAGCGAAGATCTCCGGTCTCGCTCTTTCGTGGCTTTAAGCCACAGCATCTATAGCCGAAAGGCTCCGGCGCCCGATCTTCACAGACGGGCGCTATTCTTTTGTTACTTTTTTCCGCGTAGATAATCTGTGTAAACCATCTCTTTCTTACCTGGTGGTATAACTTTATTCGGCATAAATTTCCCTTCTTCGATATGTGCTTTTGTAACAATCAATTCTCCGAGTCGCGCTCTAGGCCAGACTTCGTAAGCGTAGACTTTCTTCAGAGCCTGTTCTGGTGAGTCGTTTGATATATCCGAGTCTTCTTTTTTAATAATTTTCGTATAAGTAGCCAGCGATTCATCTTGAGCACTTTCAACTATTTCTCCATTGACCCATTTAGATAAAACCTTCGCAAGTAATTCTCCTCCAGCTTTACCTAGTTTCTCCTCAACCACTCTGTAATAATCAGGGAAGGGGACTAAACTCACTTTTTCTTGTGCAAGTATTGGTCCGTGATCCATCTTCTCGTCTAGCCTCATAATACTTACCCCAGTCTCTATTTCATTAATTATTGCGTTCTGGATAGGTGAGGGACCTCTAAGTTTGGGCAACAAAGATGGGTGCACATTTAGTGTCTTAAATTTTGGTTTATCTATGACCTCTTTCGGTAAAATTTTGCCAAATGAAGCAACCACATAAACATCAGCTTCTGGAAGTTCTGGAAGGGGATCCTTGGCTCTGGTTACACAGAGAATCGGGGAAAATCCCTTTTCCTTCAACGCTTCTAAAACATATTTTGAAAATTGAGATGAACCGAAAAAAACAAATGATGGACTACTCATTTTGTTTTGGAGGCAAATCCTCAAGATTAGTGGCCTTGTCTATGAAAAGCACTCCATTTAAGTGGTCCACCTCATGCTGAAATATTTGTGCTAAAAGTCCCGAGGCTCCTCGCTCGATTTTCCTTCCTTTTTCGTCATAGGCAGAGATGGAGGCTCTCTCGCTTCTTTCGACTTTCCCATAAAGCCAACGCACCGACAAACAACCTTCTTCCATTTTCTTTTTCTTTCTGGAAAGCCTAGATAATTTTGGGTTTATGAAGACAAGATCTTGAAAAGCCTCTATCTTTTCTATATCCTTTTCTTTTTTCTGAATCGCTAAAGCTCTCCCAGCTACTACAAAAATACAGAGACTCTCTCCTATTTGTGGTGCGGCAATTGCCACGCCATCTTCCTCACCGTGCACCGCCTTTTTCATTTTGCTTATGACATCCTGGATTTTCTTTGTTTGGATGTCTTTAAGAGGCACCTCATGAGCTACTTCACGAAGCACTTTTGCGTTTTTTTGGACTATGAGAGTTGTAGGCATATCAAATAATGCTTTCAGGGTCTACTTTAATCAAAAAATCTGAAGTTAGCAAAAGCAATTTATCTCGTAAAGCTTTATTTGGCCACTCGCTTTTTGGTAATCTAAGAATCATCGAAAGGGTCCGTAGGCTCTTATTCCTCCCAATTTCGATTGTAAAGTGTGGCTCGTAATAGTTAAACATACTCTGGAGGAGGGAAGCTTTTTTCTCCACCATTTCTTCTTTGCCCTCGTAACTTACTTTTATAAATACAGAGAAAGGAGGGTATTTTAGTTCTTCTCTTTCCTTAATTTCGCCACGGTAGAAATCAAGAATATTTCCTGCGGCGGCATATTCCAGTATCTCGGCTCCAGCATTTCTTGTTTGTATAATAAAGCGCTCTGTAGAAAGTTCGCGGAGATGGGTGATCAAATAAAAAACCTTCTCATTGATATGAAAATCAGGGATAGAAAACAAAGAATCAAGAGAGACAGCGGCTACCACAGGGATTTTACTCACAGTACTTAGGGCGAGCTCCGATCCGACTAATATTGCTCTAGGACTAGTATTAAATTTCTTAAAGATATGTTTTGCCCTAGCTCTCGTTGAGGCATGGTCCCTGTCTAGAACAAAAACTTCAGTATCTGGGAATTTTTCTTTGCACTCATCCTCGATTCGATCAATGCCGACGCCCAGCGGGGTGAGTTTCCAACTTTGACAGTTATCACACCTAATCTCTGAACTTCGCTTGGCACCACAATGGTGACACGCATATACAGGCTTAGCTCCACCAATTTGTTTGTGAAGGACAAGTGGAGCTTGGCAATTTTTACAAAGAAGCAGGGAAGCGCAGTCTCCACACATTGTAGTAGAGGACAATCCCTTCCTAGTTCCAAAAAGAAAGATTTTTTTATTTTCCGATAGGGCTTTGTTTATAATACTCACCAGTCGATCAGAGAGAATGCTAAAGCTTTTATTTGCTCTCATGTCTACTACCTCTGCCAAAGATTCATGCTTTAGTCGCCAAGTTATGGGTGAGAGTTCAGAATATACCCCCTCCCTCTCAAGCCACAGACTTTCTAGACTAAGTACTGAATCCCCAAGAATAAGAGTTGCTCCTTTTGTTTTAGCGTAATATTTTAGGAAAGCCTTGATGTTAAAGAAGGGCTGGGTGAGAGTTCTATAAGCACCAGAATTTTCTCTCTCAACAATTATTGTATTTAAATCAGATCGGTTGAATGCAATATTGGCGGGAGTAGTAATAAAAAGAATTGGATGCTTTTCATTACTCGCTTTCGTAAGCATTAGTTCAAGTTTTTTAGGAGATTTATCAGCGGTACTGAAGACAAAATCACTAATTCCTTGAGAAAGTTCTCTCTCAGCCCTTGAAGCTTCCTCTCGTGTTGGGATAACAAATAAAACAGAAGAGTTTTTGGCAAAGTTTTCTCGAACTATTCCTCTGTATTCTCTAAACCGTTCCCTATCTGATAATTGTACCAATCTTATTTCTTTTGAGTCCGAAACCTTCGGCTTAAAAGGTTTTCCGATTAATTCAGGATGCTCTAGGAGGAACTTGGGCAAAACTCTACCAAGAATATTTCCTGTGGTTGTTGCATAAAAATCTGCAGTCTCGCTTGCCGCCTTGATGAAAGAATCTGAAATAGCCCCAGTACGTTCTGCCAGAGAAATTTTCTTGAGTGCAAAATTGGCCCGTTTCAAGCTAGTTTTTGCTAATCTCGCATCTTCAGATCTTGAAATGATTCCTAGAACCTTTCTGCTTTGTATTGGAATACGAACAAAACTTCCTAGAGCAAATTTCTTTTTTGTGAAGTAAGTAAGCGTCGGTTTAGTGATTCCCTTAACTATTGGGATGACCTCCACAATCTGCATAATTGCTCCATTATAGCGGAGGATATATCATTGTGCCCATGTGGAGCCTCCAAAGGAAATTAGGCATAGATTTAGGAACTACTAATATATTAGTTTTTGTACCTGGCACAGGCATAGTTTTGAACGAGCCATCAGTCGTGGCTGTTTCAGAAGATGACAATAGAATTCTTGCCATAGGGGCCGAAGCCAAGACTATGATCGGTCGTACTCCAGAAGGGATAGTGGCCTATAGACCAATGAAGGATGGAGTCATTGCTGACTATAGGGTAACAGAGGCGATGCTCAAGTATTACATCAGCAAGGCTCTTGGTAAGTGGACTATCATAAAGCCCGACGTGCTTGTCTCTGTTCCTGCTGGAGTAACTTCAACGGAGAGAAGAGCTGTGATTGAGGCAACTCTTAAGGCTGGGGCAAAAAATGCCTATGTAGTAAAGGAGCCAATCTTAGCTGCTATTGGAGCAGGAATACCCATACACGAAGCGGCAGGGCACATGGTAGTTGATATAGGTGGCGGGACGACAGACGTAGCTGTGATATCTCTTGGTGGTATTGTAGCCTCGACTTCAGTCAAAGTTGCTGGAAACAAGATTGACACAGCCATACAGGATTATGTTAAACGGAATCATAATCTTTCAATTGGCGACAAAACAGCTGAGGAGATAAAGATACGCATTGGTAGTGCAGTGATACTGCCAGCCGAAGAGGAGCTGACTATGAACATAAATGGTAGAGATTTTGTGCATGGTTTACCGAGAACAATCGAGCTTAAGTCTAATGAGATTACAAAAGCTATATCAAAAGAACTAAGAGAGATGGTGGGGGCGATTAAAGACGTTTTTCAAGATACTCCACCCGAACTTTCCTCAGATATTATTGATAGAGGAATCATTATGACAGGCGGATCCTCACAATTAAGGAATTTTCCGGAGTTGGTATTGCGACGAACTGGAGTGAGAGCAGTGTTAGCGAAGGATCCTCTCTATTGTGTTGCCAATGGTACAGGTGTGGCCTTGGAGCATTTAGATACCTACAAAAAAACGATGACTACCAAAAAATAAGGATGAGTTCAATTTCTTTTTTTGTTTCTAAAAAAATAAATAGTAGACTTGGTCGAGCTGGTATTCTCGAGACTCCGCACGGAAATATTGAGACCCCTGCTTTTGTGGCCGTAGGCACTAAAGCTACAGTTAAGGGTTTATCTGTAGAAGCTCTTAAAGAAATTGGATTGCAAGTTGTACTAGCAAATACATACCACCTATACCTACAGCCGGGGGGTGAAAAAATAGAAAAGTTTGGTGGATTACACAAGTTTATGAATTGGTCGGGGCCCCTGATGACCGACTCAGGAGGCTTTCAAGTTTTTTCTCTCGGGGCCGCTTATGGAAAGGAGCTAAGTAAGGTGGTGCAGATTACAGATCCATCGAGAATCATCCAAGAGCGTTCTTTGGATGGGGAAGTGCCACGACTAGCGACAGTGGGCGCAGATGGGGTCTCCTTTCGTTCCCATATAGATGGCTCTTTGCATTACATCACTCCTGAAAAATCTGTGGAAATACAGCACAACTTGGGGGCAGACATTATCTTTGCTTTTGATGAATGCACCTCTCCGGCAGAAAATTTTAGATATCAGGAAGAATCGCTTGAGCGAACACACCGGTGGGCGAAGAAGTCCCTAGATTTTCACAAGTCGAAAGAGAATTCTAAACATCAAGCTTTATTTGGTATCGTTCAGGGAGGTAGAGACGAAAGCTTGAGAAAAAAATCAGCAAGAGTGATAGCAGAGATGAGGACCGAAGGTCCTGAGCGAAGCGAAGGATTTGATGGCTTCGGTATCGGTGGCTCATTTGCAAAGGAAGATATGGAGACGGCAGTGAAGTGGGTTAATGAAATTTTACCAGAAGAGAAACCAAGACATCTTCTGGGAATTGGGGAACCAGAAGATTTATTTATGGGAGTAGAAAATGGGGTGGACCTTTTTGATTGCGTGGCACCAACGAGGAATGGCAGGGGAGGAACACTCTATACTCATACTGGAAAGATAAATATAAAAAATGCAGAGTTCAGAGAGGATTTGAGCCCAGTTGATAAGGAGTGCGAATGCTACGCCTGCAAAAACTATACTAGAGCCTATCTATCTCACCTCTACCGAGCCCACGAAATTCTTGGGGGCACACTAGGCTCAATCCACAACCTTTACTTCATAGTGAATCTCGTAAAACGCATGCGGGCAGGCATCCTTGACGGTACATTTGAAAAGTATAAGAATGAGTTTCTTTCAAAATATTTATGAGTATCTTTAATATCAAACGGGAGTGGGAACCGGCTGGGGATCAGCCCAAGGCTATCAAGGAACTTATAGATGGAGTTGAGGAGGGTCTGAAGTACCAAACTCTTTTGGGTGTGACAGGTTCGGGTAAAACTTTCACCGCAGCCAATGTTATACAAAAAATCGGTAAACCAACTCTCGTCATTGCTCACAACAAAACTCTGGCTGCGCAACTCGCTCAAGAGTATCGAGAGTTTTTTCCAGACAACGCTGTGCATTACTTTGTTTCTTACTACGACTACTACCAGCCAGAGGCTTATATGCCAGTGACAGATACTTATATTGAGAAGGAGGCAATGATAAATGAAGAGATAGATCGCTTGCGTCACGCATCTACACAGGCTCTGCTTACCCGCAAAGATGTAATCATTGTTGCATCGGTCTCTTGTATCTATGGTTTAGGTAGCCCCGAAGAGTACGAGAAAGTGAATATAAAAATGGAAGTTGGTCAGGAAATTAGTAGAACTGACTTTATTCGCGAACTTATTAGGATTCACTTTTCTAGAACTAATGCTGATGTGAAGCCGGGGACATTTCGCGCCCTAGGAAATTCTATAGAAATTATGCCAACGGGAGAAAGGATGATTTATAGAATAGAGATAGCAGATGGAAAAATTGAGAGTATTAAAAGAATAGATGGAACCTCTCGCGCGATAATTAGTGAACCAAAATCGTATTTTCTTTTCCCCGCAAAACACTTTATTACTCAAGATGATCAAGCCAAAAAAGCTTTTAAAAGTATTAAGAGTGAACTAGATGAGAGATTGGAAGAGTTAAAAAAGAGAGATATGCCCCTTGAAGCCGAGAGATTGAAAAGACGCACAACTTACGATCTGGCGATGATCAAAGAAGTCGGTTATACAAACGGGATAGAGAATTACTCTCGCCACTTTTCCAATCGTAAGGCCGGTGACGCGCCCGATACTCTCCTTTCCTATTTCCCCAAAGATTTTCTGACCATCATAGATGAGTCACACGTTACTATTCCTCAACTTGGGGGGATGTATGCAGGAGACAAGTCTAGGAAGGAGACTCTTATAGAACATGGGTTTAGACTTCCAAGTGCGCTAGACAATAGACCTTTGAGAATTGAAGAATTTTTAAAAAAGACAAATCAAATTATCTTTACTTCAGCGACTCCAGGAAATTTTGAAAAAGAAAACTCAAAAAAAGTTGTGGAACAAGTCATTCGTCCAACTGGTCTTATTGATCCAGAGGTAGTTATCAAACCAATTCAGGAGAAGGGTAATTACAAAGGGCAGATTTTCGATTTTATTGAGGAAGCCGAAAAGGTTATAAAAAAGGGTGGGAGGGCCATCGCCACAACCTTAACCAAAAGGATGGCTGAAGATTTAGCGGAATACTTGAAGGAGAAGCAAATCAAAGCAAGCTATCTACATAGTGATATTAAAACTATTGAGAGGATAGAAATTCTCACTGCATTTAGAAGAGGGGAGTTTGACGTGTTAGTGGGAGTGAACCTTTTGAGAGAGGGTTTGGATTTGCCAGAAGTGATGTTTATAGGAATTTTAGACGCAGACAAGGAAGGATTTCTTCGTTCTGAAACTTCTCTTATACAAATAATTGGTCGTGCGGCTCGCAACATCGAAGGTAGGGTAATTTTGTATGCCGATAATGTCACTGGCTCAATAGAGAGAGCGATAGGGGAAACGAATAGAAGGAGAAAAATTCAAATTGCATATAACACCAAGCATGGCATCACTCCCAAATCTATACAAAAGAAAATCAAAGACATTACGGATACTCTAGAGCGAGAGCATGATCAAGCGGTTGGCCTTTTATTGGAGACGGATGAAGCGTTTTTCAAAAAAAGTCCTAAGAAATTGATTAAAGATAAAAAGCAGGAGATGGCTGATGCAGTGCATGACCTCGATTTTGAATCCGCCGCAATTTTGCGTGATGAGATTCGGGTATTAGAACAACGTCTCAAGAAAAAAGCTTCGACTGGTTAGGCCGAAGCAGGAATAGGATCACCCCCTAACTATATCTGTGACCTCGGTGGAAAAACCATTTGCGACGCCAGCTCCGGAGCATGGCGCGCGGGATCAGGAATTCCATTGAGCATGAGATCACTTCTCCACCATTAGTCGGTCCTTGGTTAGGGGTGAATGTCAAACTGCGGAACTACCTAATCAGTAAGATTACACCCGAGTCTAAAAGTGTCAAACAGAAACTGTTCTGTTATACTCATCTACCTATACCCCTATGCGTCAAGCTAGGGGCCAAAAACGTATGTCTAAAGAAAACGACAAAATTATTGTTAAGGGGGCAAGAACTCACAACCTTAAAAACATTACGGTTGAGATGCCTCGTAATAAGATGATTGTCTTCACAGGTCTTTCTGGCTCAGGAAAGTCGTCCTTAGCTTTTGACACTATTTTTGCTGAGGGGCAAAGGCGATACGTCGAGAGCCTCTCTTCTTATGCCAGGCAATTTCTACACCAGATGCAAAAGCCTGATGTGGATGAAATTGTTGGACTTTCACCAGCCATTTCCATTGACCAAAAAAGTCGCTCGAATAATCCTCGCTCCACAGTAGCCACAATTACCGAGATCTATGATTATTTAAGAATCTTGTATGCGCGTATCGGGCGTCCTCACTGTATGGTATGTGGAAGAGAAATACAAAAACTATCCAATGAGGAAATAAAAACAATCATTCTTGAAAAAATTGAAGAAAAAATAGCCGGACTCCCTAAAGGCAAAAAAATTGATCTCCCAGTTTATGCAGAAATATTTTCTCCTGTTGTACGAGGTAGAAAGGGGGAGTATTACCAGCTTCTATACGATTTACTTGGGAGAGGGTATACAGAAGTTTTAGTAGATGGAAAAAGGAAAAATTTGAGGGAGAGAATTGAACTAACAAAGACTAAACAGCACTCTATATCAGTTTTAGTTGACTCCATTAGCTTGGGTGAATTCAAAAGTGATGAAAAGACTGCCCACGAGCGACTTTCGGAAGCGATAGAAAAAGCCTTACAGGAGTCAGAAGGTTTAATGGCACTCAAATTTCGCGATACAAATTCTAGAGAAGATTTACCAGACGAACATCTCATGTCGTCTAAGTGGTCGTGCCCACATGATGGATTTTCTTTTCCAGAAATAGAACCAAGACTTTTTTCCTTCAACTCTCCATATGGCGCTTGTCCTGACTGCAATGGTCTAGGAACAAAATATTTTTTCGGCACCGAGACTTGCCCAAAATGCAAAGGTAAAAGATTACGAGGGGAGGCGCTAAATGTGTTGGTGGGTGGAAAAAATATCGTAGAGATCACAGCCCTTTCTATAAAAGATTCTGACCACTTTTTTAAAAAATTAAAGTTAACCGCACGAGAAAAAAATATTTCTAAAGTCGTTACAAAAGAAATAGAATCCCGTTTGGACTTTATGCTAAATGTCGGGATTGAATACCTTTCCTTAGACCGAAGAGCCCACACCCTTTCGGGAGGGGAGGCACAACGAATACGCTTGGCTTCCCAGTTGGGTTCTGGCCTAGTTGGCGCCCTATACGTGCTGGATGAGCCCACAATAGGCCTACACGCGAGGGATAACGACAGGTTGATAAAGACACTTCTTACGCTTAGAGATCTCGGAAACACGATTATCGTGGTCGAGCACGATGAGGACACCATCTACTCCTCTGACTACATTGTGGACATTGGTCCGGGTGCTGGCAGACATGGTGGGGAGGTTGTGGTTTCTGGAGATTTGGACGAACTTTTAACCGCAAAGAAAAATACTTCAGGTTCTTTAACTTTGGCGTATCTAAGAGAAGAAAAGCAAATAGAAGTACCAGACAAGAGGAGAGAATCAGAGAAAGGCTCAATTCAAATTCGAGGAGGAAAGATTTTTAACATCAAGCACATGAATGTCGATGTGCCATTGGGCAAGCTTGTAAGTGTCACAGGAGTATCGGGTTCGGGTAAGTCATCTTTTGTCTACGAAATTCTTTATAAGAATCTGCAAGCAAGATTGGAGAAAAAGTACAGAAGCGCGTTAACATACAATGCTCAAACCTTTTCTGGTAGCGAATACATTTCCAGAGCTATCCTCATAGATCAATCTCCAATTGGTCGTACGCCACGTAGCAATCCTGCTACATATACGGGGGCTTTTACCTTCATTCGTGATATGTTTGCTACAACAGAGGAGGCCAGAGCCAGAGGTTGGAAGGCCAATCGCTTCTCCTTCAATGTTAAGGGAGGAAGATGCGAGACGTGTCAGGGTAATGGATTGATCGAGGTAGAGATGCACTTCCTCCCAACAGTTTATGTGCCTTGTGATGTCTGCCGAGGCAAGAGGTTTATGAAGGAAACTTTGGAAGTGCATTATAAAAAGAAAAATATTTATGATGTTTTGGAAATGACAGTAGAGGAAGCTCTAAAGTTTTTTGAAGATTTGCCTGCAATCTATGACAGATTAAAAAGTATGAATGATGTCGGGTTGGGATACTTAAAACTTGGACAATCTGCCACCACCCTTTCAGGCGGAGAGGCACAAAGAGTTAAAATTTCATCAGAGTTGTACCGTCCACATTTGCAAAAGACTATGTACATTTTGGATGAGCCCACAATAGGTTTGCATTACGAAGATGTAAAAAAACTTATAGAGATTCTTCAAAAACTAGTGGATAAGGGCAACACCGTTGTAGTCATAGAACACAATCTAGATTTAATAAAAAGTTCTGATTACATTCTAGATATCGGTCCTGATGGAGGAGACGGTGGGGGAAAATTAGTAGCAAAAGGAACACCAGAGGAAGTAGCGAATAGTGATAGCTATACTGGTGAGTATTTAAGGAAGCACTTAAGAAAAAATAAAAATAAATAGAAAAGACGCCGATTAACTGGCGTCCGGGTCACTCTGGCAGGCGGGAGCGAGGAAGGGAGGAGCCTTCTTCATCTCCTCAAGGAATTCCTTCGCCTTCACTGGATCTGCGGCACTCAGCGCATCCTCAGCCAGAGGTGAAAGCACAACAGTTGGATGCACCTTGTGAACCTCGTCACTCATGTGGCCTCCATAGTTGTTTAGTTCGAATCTGTAACGTATATTAAGATACAAAACATGAATAGTCAAGGGTTCAAAAAGCTCAATCTACCGGATTCTCCAGGTGTCTATAAATTTCTTGGAAAAAAGAAAGAAGTTTTGTATATCGGTAAAGCCACCTCTCTCAAAGATAGAGTCAAGAGTTATTTTGGCAAAGATTTAATTAAAACTCGCGGTACCCGTTTAGTCCAAATGGTTGAGGAGGCGAAGTACTTGGAGTACACAACAACTGACTCTGTACTTGAGGCAATGATTTTAGAAGCTAATGAGATTAAAAAACATCAACCGTATTACAACGCCAAAGAGAAGGATGATAGAAGTTACAACTACGTAACAATTTCAAAAGAAGCATTCCCAAAAGTTTTTATTACTCGGGGCTCTGGAACTTATGGCCCTTATCCACATGCAACAGAACTTCGCGAGGCATTAAAGATTGTGCGAAAAATATTCCCCTTCAGAGACGAAAAATGCCAATTAAAAAATAAACCTTGCTTTAATGCTCAAATTGGCCTTTGCCCAGGCCCATGCGCAGGTTGGATAAGTAAACACGAATATAGAAAGAATATTAGAAATATTAAGCTATTCTTTGAAGCTAAAAAACCAAAACTCATAAAAACTCTAGAGGAAGAGATGGGGGCCCTAGCAAAAAAACAAAAGTTTGAAGAGGCTGAGAAAATCAAAAGACAAATCTTTGCTCTAGACCACATCCAAGATATCGCTCTCATTAGAAATGACCTAGAAGCTAGCAACAATAAACTAGAAGCTTTTCGTATCGAGGCATACGACATTGCTCATATGAGCGGAAAGAATGCTGTAGGTGTAATGGTGGTGGTAGAAGATGGAGAATTAAACAAGAGTCAGTACAGGAAATTTAAAATAAAAATTGATAAGAATGATGATGTTGGAAATTTGAGAGAGGTTTTAGAGAGACGTCTTAATCATCCAGAATGGAAACTACCAGACTTAATCGTTGTAGATGGGGGAGAAGCTCAAATCAATGTGGCTAAAAAAGTCGTGGCTGGCAAAAATATACAAGTAGTATCTGTAGTTAAAGATGCAAGGCATAAAGCGAGAGCGGTAGTAGGTAGTAAGAAGTATGTAGAAAGATATAAGAAAGAGATTCTTCTCGCCAATGCTGAAGCGCACAGGTTCGCTATAAACTACCACCGGCGCCTACGAGGCAAGGGATTTAGGATATAATTATGTTACATGTCACAAGAGACAGCAGAGATACCTAGACGAGTTGAAACAGAGGAGGAACGCATCTTCAGGGAGGCAGTTCTGGAAAAAATATTAAAAGAACTCGATGAACTTAATGAGTCAGTGGGATCCGTTCCAGAAGAAAAGCTTGAGCTATCTGAGAAGTTTGCTCTTGAAGATGCACATCGCGAAGCAAAAGAGGGAATTGAGGAACTAATTCGGTACTTAGAGGTACCATTTGCAGACGTTGAACTTTATAAAGAACGACTTAAACATGACATCGAGCATTTTAAGGATGAACTTAGAAAACTGGAAATTGGTCCAATTAAAAAAAAGTTAATGATTTTTGAATCCGTAGATAGGTCTTCGGAAAGATTTAGAAGAAGCGAGCTTTTTAGGCAAGGATTAGTCGCAGTAGAACGACAGCTCACGGCGTTAAATCGTGCTATTAATTCAGTATCACCATGAGAATTGCAGTTCTTAGAGGGGGACCGTCAAATCACTATGATGCTTCGTTAAGAA
>CAYHKS010000001.1:23601-32434 GCA_964357345.1 uncultured Candidatus Saccharibacteria bacterium
ATATCCTATCTATTTTGCGAGAGGATCCGGAGAAGTATAAACCACTTGATGTTTTTATCTCTAAAGATGGAGAGTGGCATGTTTCGGGAAAAGCGAGAAGTCCCCACGAAGCTCTTCGTCATGTGGATTTGGTTTGGAATGCCCTCCACGGGGAGTACGGAGAAGATGGCAAGATGAACCAGCTCCTTTCTAAGATGAATTTGCCCCATACAGGTTCTGGGAGTTTGAGTTTAGCTATGGCTATGAACAAGGATCTGGCTAAAAAAATATATCAAACCAACAACCTTTTGACTCCACGACATGAAGTGCTTCTAGGAAATGTTTCAACAGATGAGTTGGTGGAGATTTTTAGAAATTTTCTACACCCAGTGATGGTTAAGCCTGTGACAGGTAGAGCAAGTTTGGGAGTAAAGATTGCTCACAGTTTTAATGAGCTCAAAGATGCGGTAGTAGAAGCCTTTCGTTACGCAGAAAGGGTGTTGGTTGAGGAGTTTGTTCAAGGCAAGGAGGCAAGGTGTTCTGTTTTAGAGAACTATAGAGATAGAAGACTTTACGCCCTCATACCCGACCCACCCGAGTTTAAATCTAAATTGCATAAAGAAGTTGAAAGCATGGCGGAAAGAGCTCATCAGGCGCTAGGTCTCCGCCACTATTCGTCCTCGGACTTCATCATCACCCCTAAGGGTAAAGTGTATATTTTGGAAACAAATGCCTTACCAGAACTATCTAAAGATTCGCATCTCTCAAGGTCTCTATTTAATATCGGAGTATCACCAAAAGAGTTTGTGAACCATATAATCTCCCTTGCGATATAGGCTAAATCTGGGTATATTTATCCTTCAAGGGCCCTTAGCTTAGTTGGTAGAGCGCCTCATTTGCAATGAGGAGGTCATCGGTTCGAATCCGATAGGGTCCACATTTGAGCCTAAATGTGGTATGATTATCAAGGTTAGCTAATATAATCAATATTTATGGAACCAGTTATCGGATACTGTGTTAAATGCAAAGAAAAGCGTGAGATGAAGGACGTGCAGAAGGTTGAGATCAAGCCGGGTCGCCCGGCAGCTAAGGGTACCTGCACCGTTTGTGGTACAGGAATGTACAAGATCTTACCTAAGTCCCAAGCCTAAAAAACTTCTACTCTAACAAAAGATCCTGCCTTGGCGGGATCTTTTGTTATGCTGCCCACCTTCCTTCACCTTCTTTTTTCATACCCTCTTTCTCAAGTTGTGCTTCCTGAAGTTCAAGAGTCTTTCTAGCAACAAACTGATCAATTTCTAAACCAGACATGCCTTTTCTCTGCAATTCCTCGCGTTCTTTTTGGTCCAATTTATATTGAGGCAAGCTACTGTCTATATTTCCAGAATTCCTTGATTCAAAATTTTCCATATATAAATTATATGCCATAATAGCCTCATGGGAAAGATACAAAATTTTGTAATGAGGCAGGTTCTTAAGCACAAATTGAAGAACTTGCCGGAGGCACAAAGGGAGATGGTTCTCGGTGCTATGGAGAAAAACCCCGATTTTTTTAAAAAAATTGGTGATGAGATACAAAAGCGGAAGAAAAGCGGACAAAACGAGACCGAGGCCACAATGCAAGTAATGCGTGAGAATCAAGCTGAAATGCAGAGATTAATGCAGGATAGATAGTCATCAATATAGTATCATTTTTAAATGAATTTTCCACTGACTACCAGATTTGCTACGGGCATGTTACTTCTGTTTTTCTGTATTATTATTTTTCCAAATTCTGCTCGAGCAGCACTCCTTTCTACATCAGAACAAGCGTGGATGGAGGAGCATTCCCAAAACATAACCTTTGCACCAATAGGCGATTACCCACCATTTCTTTGGAGTCAATACGGAGTATTGTTCGGAATTTCTAGCGACTACGTAAATTATATTCAAGAAAAACTATCTACCGAATTTAAATCAAAAGAACCCAGAACACGAAAAGAAATTCTTGAGGCACTACAATCCGGAGAAGTGAGTTTCGCCTCCTCCTTGACAGAGACACCTGAAAGATTACAGTACTTACTTTTTACACGACCATATGTTTCTATGCCTGTTATTTTTGTTGCCAAAAGTGGTTTAAAAAATAGAACTAGTTCAGAAATTATTGACAAAGGATTAAAGGTCTCAGTGAGTGGCGAATATTCAATCCACGCATATCTAAGTGAACGATATCCTAAAATGAATCTCGTCCCGGTGGATAACAATTATAAAGTTCTTCAAAATATTCTAACTGGTGTAACAGAGGTGGGGGTCATTAATGTTGCTAGTCTGGCTTATTTAACAGATGAGCATAATTTAGAAAATTTAAAAAAAATTGGTGACACTGGTTTTAGTATTAGACTTGCTTTCGCAATACCAAAATCAATACCCGAGCTAAGAGATATTTTCGATAAAATTATAGAAACAATGCCACCACAAACCAGAGATGCAATTTTGTCGCGATGGATTACCGATACGGTTACAATCGACAATCTCGCCGGATCTTCTGGAGAATTAACTGAAGCACGTTCTAATAATAACGAAACAGCGTATCTTGTATTTATAACAGCATTTTTGATGCTTTGTCTTGGATTTATTTTGCACTATTTCTTTGTGCGCTCTACACCAAGGAAAGATGTCGCAGGAAATACAGAATACATACCATAAAATGCTTTATTTATTTAAACCTAAAAAAAAGAAAATTTTTATCCTTCTTGGTCATCCTGACAAGGACACGCTTAATGGAACGCTAGCCTCAGAATACGAAAGGGGAGCCGTTGATGCTGGGCATGAAGTAAGAAGACAGAATCTTGGTGATATGCAGTTTGATCCCATCCTTCACTTTGGATACAAAAAAATTCAAGAGCTTGAGCCAGACCTCGAGGCCTTCCAAGAAAATGTTCGTTGGTGTGACCACTTTGTCGTCCTTTACCCTTCGTGGTGGTCGACTATGCCAGCTTTGCTCAAGGGTTTGTTTGATAGAGTGTGGCTTCCGGGATTTGCCTACCACTTTACCCACAATGGAAACATGTGGCAGAAGCTTTTGAAGGGAAAATCGGCAACGATGATTGTTACTTCTGACACAATTCCACTAGTACAAAGAATTATATTTGGAGATACGACAAATGAGCTTAAAAGAGGAATACTTTGGTTTTCTGGTCTTGGGCCCATACGAGTACATAAATTTGGCTATCTTAAGCATTTTGGAATGTGGATGAGGGAATACGTTAAGCGTAGGGTTTACAACTTCGGGAAGAAGGCAAAATAGTACTTCTCAAATTAGATAAAACGAAAGGCCCACCTTGTGAGTGGGCCTTCTGCCAGCAGGAGGTGCTGGTCTTGGTGGGTTACTTGGTGTAGCCAAGGCGCCGGTGCAGAATTGATTGCCGAGCCTCGATCTGCCTGAACTGTTCCATTCCTTTTGCCACGGCGACATGGTCTCCAGCGAGTCTTGCGTCCATCACGCTGTAGCCAATGTCCTCGATCTCACTGCTGATCGCAATGAGTTCGTAAGCTGCGGCCCGCCGGATGTCCTTCCTCCACATGAGGAGGATGGCAACTACCGCCGGCCCAACAGTAAGTACAACCTGCTGGATCAATGACATCTCAGTCTCCTTCAGCTACGGGTTAGCTTGAAAAGCATTTTCACCATATCTACTAAAGAGTATATCATAGACTAGTTTAAAAGTCAAGCACTAGAAATTGGCTTAGAATAATGTTATTTTGGTGTGAGTTATGAGTAAAACTCAAATAGGCATAGTTGGGTTACCAAATGTGGGGAAGAGCACGCTTTTTAATGCATTAACTAAAAAGAGTGTTCCAGCGGAAAATTATCCCTTTTGCACCATAGACCCTTCTGTGGGTATTGTGCCTGTGCCTGACATTCGGCTTGATAAGCTCGCTCTGATGAGTAAGTCAAAAAAAGTAATACCGGCAGTAGTGGAGTTTGTGGATATCGCAGGTTTGGTCAAGGGAGCGAGCGAAGGTGCGGGGCTTGGAAATAAATTTCTTCATAACATTCGAGAGGTGGATGCCATTATTCAAGTAGTGAGAATTTTTGAAGACAAAGATATTATTCATGTTCACAATAAAATTGACCCACTGTTTGATATAGAAATTATAAATTTGGAGTTAGTAGCAGCTGGGATAGATAAACCAATTCTGTATGTAGTTAATACTTCAGAAGTAGCAGAAAATAAAAGAGACATTTTAGATAAAATTCCGGGACCATACATTGAGATAGATCCGATATTTGGTACTGGCTTAGATAATTTAATAAAGGCTGGGTACGATCTCTTAAATTTAATAACTTTCTTCACAACAGGGGAGAAGGAGTCTCGTGCTTGGACAACGAAGAGAGGAGCCACAGCGCCCTTCGCTGCCAAGTCAATCCATACTGACTTTATGGAAAAGTTTATTCGTGCCGAGGTAATACACAACGAGAAACTTTTAGAAGCTGGCTCTTATGCTAATGCCAAAGCAAAGGGCTGGGTCCGTACTGAAGGCAAGGAATACATTGTACAAGACGGTGATGTGGTAGAATTCCTCATATGAACACACAAAACAAGGTAACTAAATGGTCGCTAATTATTGGTATTGTTATTGTGCTTAATCTTTTCTTTAACTACGCACTTTCTCTTGTATACAAACAACCTGATTTTGAGGCATTCTGTCCCATGTCCCAAGTTGTCACACAACCTGATACGCAAAATGAATGTACTACCCAAGGAGGTCAGTGGACTGAAAATGCTTATTATGGGAAGCCAGTGCAAGTCGGAGCAAACGAGCCAAGAGGCTATTGCGACCTCCAATTTACCTGTAGGCAAAATTACGAAACAGCCAATAAATTATACGAACGTAACATCTTCGTAATTCTGGTACTTCTGGGCGCCATCTCTGTATTTTTCGGTAACTTCTTCAAAGGTAATGAGGTTATAGCCAATGGTCTCTCTATGGCTGGTGTACTCTCCTTCATTATCGCTAGCACTCGTTATTGGGGCGCAGCCAATGATCTTATTCGAGTAATTATTCTCGCTATTGCCCTTGGTATACTCTTTTGGATTGCTTACAAGAAATTCAATGACAGACTACAATCCTAAAGAGATAGAAAAAAAGTGGCAGGCAGAGTGGGAGAAGAACGGATTGGGAAAAGCAGAGGATAAAAGTAAAAAGCCAAAATTCTACTCGTTGATAGAGTTTCCTTATCCGTCTGGAGATGGACTTCACGTTGGACATCCAAGACCATACATAGGTATGGATGTCGTTTCGCGTAAGAAGAGGATGGAGGGATTCAATGTCCTTTACCCCATAGGCTGGGATGCATTTGGATTACCCACAGAAAATTATGCGATTAAGACTGGTAAAGATCCGAGGGTGGTTACAAAAGAGAATTCAGACACATTTAGACGACAGATAAAATCGCTAGGTGTCTCCTTTGATTGGTCTAGGGAAGTTTTCACCACTGACCCAAAGTATTACAAATGGACACAGTGGATATTTTTAAAATTTTTGGAAAAAGGATTAGCTTATAAAGCCAAGACAGCTATTAACTGGTGTCCAAAGGATAAAATTGGTCTTGCCAACGAGGAAGTGGTGGATGGTAAGTGCGAGCGTTGTGGCACTCCTGTTGAAATGAGGGATAAGGAGCAATGGATGCTAGCTATAACTAAATATGCCAAGAGACTTTATGACGATCTAGAAACTGTTGATTTCCCAGAGAGAGTCAAAGCACAACAAAGAAATTGGATCGGCCCCTCCGAAGGAGCACTCATTATGTTTGATGACATAGAGGTCTTTACCACAAGACCAGACACAATCTTTGGAGCAACATTTTTGGTTGTTTCGGGTAAGGAGGATAGATTTACTGGTAGGTACGTTACCAATCCCGCAACTAAAGAAAAAATTCCCGTTTGGGAAGCTGAATATGTTCTATCGGACTACGGTACTGGGGCAATCATGGGAGTACCAGCTGACGATGAAAGAGATAGATTATTTGCGGAAAAACATAATTTGCCAATCATAACTGACTACAAAAAAACTGGGTTCAAAGCTTTTGGAAAGAAAACTACAAAATACAAACTCCGAGACTGGATCTTTTCTAGACAACGCTACTGGGGTGAGCCTATCCCAGTCATCTTTTGTAAAAAGTGCGGGACGGTGCCGGTACCAGAGAAGGATTTGCCAGTTGAGTTACCAGTGGTAGATAAGTATGAGCCAACTGATACGGGGGAGTCACCCTTAGCGAATATCGAAAGTTGGGTAAACGTCAGATGCCCACTCTGTGGTAGTGATGCAAAAAGAGAGACAGATGTCATGCCAAACTGGGCTGGATCATCTTGGTATTTTTTACGATACACAGATCATTTAAACGACAAGGAATTTGCTTCAAAAAAAGCTCTGAAGCAATGGTTGCCAGTGGATTGGTACAACGGCGGGATGGAGCACACGACTCTTCATCTTTTGTACTCAAGATTTTGGAATAAATTTCTTTTTGATTTGAAGCTAGTTCCAACAAGTGAGCCATATAAGAAGCGCACATCACACGGAATAATTCTTGCTGAAAATGGAGAGAAGATGAGTAAGTCCAGAGGAAATGTAGTTAATCCAGATGAAATTGTTAATCAGTTTGGTGCTGACACCCTAAGACTTTATGAGATGTTTATGGGCCCATTTGAGCAAGCAATAAGCTGGGATGAGAAGTCTTTAGTCGGGCCAAGAAGATTTTTGGAACGAATCTGGAAATTAAAAGAAAAAATAAAAAATATTGAGCCAGGGGCCAAAGATGAATTTTTAATGCATTCGGCAATAAAAAAAGTAACTGAAGACATTGAGTCGATGGGGTTCAATACCGCTGTCTCTAGCCTGATGGTCTGGGCAAATGAATTAGAAAAAAAGGAATCAATTTCAAGGCAAGAATATGAAAGCCTTCTACTCCTGCTTGCTCCATTTACCCCACACATCGTTGAAGAAATCTGGCAAGAGCTAGGACACACAGATTCCATACACTCCCTCCCTTGGCCAGTGCATGACAACAATAAACTCAAGAAGGAAGAGGATTTCTACGCTGTACAAATTAATGGCAAAACAAGAGCTACCTTGGTTGTAGCAGTAAATACACAACAGGCTGAACTTGAAAATATGGCTAAAATAATGCCCGAAATAGCAAAATGGGTAGAGGGTAAGAACATCACAAAAATTATAGTTGTGCAAGGAAAAATCATAAATATCGTCTTGGCTTGACGGGGCTTGACACGGGTTATGAGGGGTGATACAAATAGGAGAAGCAATATGAGCGAAAAGATCACATTGAGTTTCAAACCGAAGGCGGTTACCAGACGTCTTCTTTCTGTTCTCACTAAGAGGGGAGCAGATGTTATTGAAAATCGATATGGACTAGGTGCTAAAGCTATCCACATGACTTTGGATGCAATAGGGAAGAAATATGACATCACTCGTGAACGAGTTAGACAAATAGAGAATCACTCTCTAACTATAATCAGAAAGTCGAAAGAGTATAAAGATTTAAATTCTGCTTTTAATGAACTTAAGGCAGTCGTGGCTGAACTTGGTGGCATTGTCTCAGAAAAAGATTTATTGAAACATTTGGCCAAGGATATCCCTACTCAAAACCACATCCATTTTCTACTTGTTATTGGAGAGGAATTTATTCGGGAAAAAGAGGACGAGGAGTTTAAGCACAGATGGCACGTTGATCCTGAGCTGGCAAAACGTATCCACAGCGCACTTCGGAAACTTTATTCCAAGTTGTCTGATGACGAACTTGTTCTAGAGGGAGATCTCGTGGAGGATTTTCTAGAGGAAGTTAAGGATATGAACGAGAAATATAAAAATGAAGAAGTCATTAAGCGATGGCTCGCTATTTCCAATAAAATAGGAAAAAATCCACTTGGCGAATGGGGAAGGACCAGCTCACCGAACGTTAATGCAAAAGGTATGCGAGATTACGCCTTTCTTGTTATCCGAAAACATGGCTCACCAATACACTTTAAGGAAGTAGCAAAGGCTATCTCACTGTATTTTGATAAAAAGGCCCACGTAGCTACGACTCACAACGAGCTTATTAAGGATCCTCGATTTGTCTTAGTGGGTCGCGGTCTCTACGCTCTTGCTGAATGGGGTTATATGTCAGGTGTAGTAAAGGATGTCATAAAGAAAATTATCGAAAAGGAGGGTCCACTCTCTAAAGATGATGTTGTTAAACGAGTACTCAAGGAACGATACGTGAAGGAAAACACCATTATGGTAAATCTCCAGAATCCCAAATATTTCAAGAGAGATAAAGAAAATCGTTACCACGTGGCTTAATTTGATGTAGAATATAGGGATGATTGATGCGTTCTTGAATACCTTTAGTGCTGAACACGTTGACCAATTTCTCCACGTTGCGAGGGTATCAGCGCCTATCTGGATACCTCTTTTCCTGTTTATGGTCTGGCTTCATTTTTGGGTAAGCCTTAAGCGAAGAGAGTGGATCAAGGCTCAGGGATCTGTTCTTCTAGAAATAAAATTACCGAGAGAGACTCTTAAGGGTCCAGCCGCCATGGAGCTTGTGCTCAATGGTTTTTTTGAACCGATAGTAGGGACTTTAATTGAGGTTTATAAAGATGGTAGAGTTCGGGATTGGTTCTCTCTTGAAATTGTTTCTCTTGGGGGTCAGGTTAAGTTTTTCATTTGGGCATTACCTAAATGGAAAAAAGTTATTGAGAGTCGTATTTATGGCCAGTACCCAAATGTGGAAGTGAGCGAAGTGCCTGACTATGCACTTGGTGTGCATTTCAATCCCGAGACGATGAAGATGTTTGCCATACATTCTGCT
>CAYHKS010000002.1:0-25480 GCA_964357345.1 uncultured Candidatus Saccharibacteria bacterium
AAATATTTCGAAGATCTCCTACGCGCGACTTGTATTTATTATGTTCCTTACTCACTACACATACAATAGTGTTAACACAAAGAGTGTGGATAACTTTCTAATAAAATTTTTATACTCCTTCGCTTTCTATTTGTTTGATGTTTGCTTCGATCACATCTTTTTGTTGCGGAACCTTTTTTGCCAAATCTCTTAGGAGAGCAAGTAGAAAAGATTTTTGACCAGTTTGGTATAGGGCCGACAAGGCTCGAGGATCAGAAACTAAAACAGCTGGACTAATTTCTGATAAAAGTTTGACGGTGAGATTCCTGTCTTGGGAGTAAATCGCCCCAACAAGGTAGGCCATCTTGGCGTCTCCATATTCAGGCGCTAAATCGTAAGCTGTTTTGAATTGTAAAAGAGCTTCTGGTAAATTATTGTCAGTTAGAGCCAATTGTCCGAGATTAAAGTAGATCATTTGCTTCTCTGGCATTAGCTCCTTGGCATTGTTGAAGTGCCTTAAGGCCTCATCCTTCCCTCCAACATTAGAGTAGAAGGTCCCGGCGACTAGCTCATAACGGGAGTCTCCAGATAATTCCTGAGTTATTGCTTCCAAACTGTTTTTTGCAAATTCAAAGAAAGCATTCCTTTTGTCCATTGAAATGGTTTCATCAGAAAGAATTGTTGAGGCCGAGGAGGAAACCCATTCAACCACTTCGGGACGGCCCAAGCGGGAGGAAGTATAAGCTTTTTCGAAGTATCCAATTGCCGGAGCCTTACTCCCAGTCGATTGGACTGTCTGAAGAGCCATTATAAGGTTCGTATTGGCAATCAAAGGTCTCACGTTTACAAAGTAAATAACCACAATCAATATTAGTGCCACTCCAATAGACATGGTGGTCACAATTTTCCCTGAGAAAAGCTTGGGTGAAGTTACCAAATCTTTGACTGTTCTACTATGCATGTACGAGAGCAAAGAAAAGAACAGGACATAACTTATAAGATTATCGAAAACAAATATATTATTAAAGAAATATGCAGCAATTAGACCCGTCAAAACCGAACGTTCCGTGTGAGAAAAAGAACTCCCCTTCTTCCAAATAATCCAAAGCAACACCACATACAAAGATAGATAGGCTCCTAGACCTAATATTCCTGCAGCGACTGCCCAATCGAGAAAGATGTTGTGAGCACGATCAAACCAAGGTTCCAAGTTGAACATTTTGGCAGAGTAATGTTCTGCAAAAACATAATTGAAATTGTCCTGTCCCCAACCAAGTAAAGGTCTCTCTCCGATACCTTTCAGGGCCATCGGCCAGATGAAGGCACGGCCTTCAGTTTTCCACGCGGAGAGCGAAATGGTAGAAAAACGATTTAGAACTTGGCTATCCCTTACAAAGGAGGTATTTCTTACAGCCCAAAATCCAACAATAAAAATTACGAGACCAATCAAGAAATAGATACTAACCTTTCTAATCTTTTGATCTTGTTTATTGATTAAACCAAGTAAGGCAACTAATAGAAAACCACCCATCAAACCAAGAATAGCTCCCCTGGTCGCAGTATAGTAAAGGATAAAAATCTGACCTAAAATAAGTGCCCCATAAGTCCATTTTAAGGACGATGCACGACTTTTAACAAAATAGAAAATGGCCACAAAAATGTGTATCAAGAAATATAATGCGAGATATGAGGCGTTACCGATAGTGCCGTCAACTCTCGCTCCACCTTGGTGTATAGGAAATCTTGGCGAGCCTGATAACTGGAGGAGGCAATAGAAGACCATGATTGCCGAAGCAATGAGGGTTGTATTCCACCACCAATTCCACTCTCTTTCCTTGAGAACAGATCCCATGACAACAAAAAGCGCTCCAAGGTGGAGCATTGTTATGAAACCTTCCATGCGTTCGAAATTTGACCAAAAACTTTTCATGGGCTCTACACCAAAAAAATCTGCCAGACCTATTATGAGCAGGAAGGCTAGCACGGCATAAAGTATCGGCGAGCGTCTTAGACGAAATTCTGGGGCTAAGAGCGCCAAAATCACCCAAACAGCAAAAACTATCTCAACTATAAATCTCCAGGCAAAAGCCTTAGTGGTAATAAATGGGAAAAAAAGTGACCCCGAGACCAAGAACGGAACGAAAGGGATGGCAAACAATCCAATCAGAATTGTAGTCTTTAGTATTTGTTTATTCATAGTTACTTCTGTACCATGATAATACATATGCAACAGATGAGAAAGAGGGCCTACCACCTGCTCCGTGGGAGTGAGAACTTCTTCAAAACTGACATGTTATATCTTGCTAAGGGTGGGTCTTGGCTTGTCTTGGCTCAAGCGGTATCCATGCTCTCTGGTTTTTTCCTTTCCATCGCTTTTGCAAATCTCTTTGCCAAAGAGTCATTTGGTACTTATAAATTTATTTTCTCAGTTGTTGGAATATTAGGAGCTTTTTCTCTTACAGGTCTTAGTACCTCCGTTATCCAATCAGTAGCACGTGGATTTCATAGCTCCCTTCAAAGAGGCTTTCGCATTAATTTGAAGTGGAGTCTGGGAATATTTTTAGCAGGAATTGGGTTAAGTATTTATTATTTTATAAATGACAACGCATTTTTATCATTTTCTTTTCTTATAGCGGGCGTCTTCTCTCCCGTAATAACAAGTGCTAACTTACACAGCTCATTTTTATTGGGAAAAAAAGACTTTAGAAGGAACTCTCTATTCGGTATGGTTCGTAATACTCTTCCTGCTATAGCCATGATCCTAGCTCTTTTGCTTGCTCCGAGTCTTCCCATCATCATCTCTGTTTACTTTCTTTCTGCGACCCTTGTCTCTTTGTATCTATATCAAAGAACGATAAAAGCTTATCCAAAAATAGATATAGAGGGTGACCCAGAACTGGCTTCATATAGTGGACACTTAAGTGCCATGGATGTCATAGGTCGAGTTGCTAGCCTCCTAGATAAAATTCTCATCTTTCATTATCTCGGGGCAGCTCCTTTGGCAATTTACGCCTTCGCCATCGCTCCTGTTGAACAACTCCAAGGAGGAAAGAAGATAATCAGTAGCATGATTCAACCCAAGCTGCCCGAGCGAACTTTTGAGGAACTGCAGAAGGCTGCTCCACGCAAGGCAATGATCCTCACCTTTTATGCCTTGGCTCTAGCTGGACTCTACGCACTTCTTGCTCCATACTTTTATAAATTCATTTTTCCTCAGTATTTGGATTCGGTCTTGTACTCCCAAATTTATTCTCTAACTCTTTTAGCTGTATCTGGAACTATTTTCAATGAAGTTCTTTTAGCCCACAGAAAAAAGAAGGAGCTCTATGTATTCCGTAGCGTTACTCCCATTGTCCAAATAATTCTTTTTGTTATACTTTTACCTCTATACGGATTAATGGGGCTTGTTATAACACACGTTATTATAAGATCCTTCAATGCTCTCCTTGGTTACTATCTCGTCATGCATCCCTTTAAAACAGCTTCCTCAAGTTGATCAACAACCCACTTGCTCCCATTTTTGTGTGGGTCACCAAAGTATTTTTTTTGAAGATTAATTAGGTCATTCAAAGACACTCTTCGCGCATTTTTGATCTTTTCAATAAGTCCGTCTGTGTCGTGAGCAAAGAACTGGCTCCCCTTCAGATTATAGTAGTCGCCCCATTTTTTTGTTTCAAAAAAAATCGGTACTCGACATTGAAATAAGGCTTCGAGAACCGCAGTACTCATTGTCCCGACTGTTACCTCATTTTGATTTATCGCCTGCTGAAGACCACTCCCCCCCTCCAAAATTGTCAGTTTAGGATGTTTGAGAATATCAGGTCGATGCTCATCCAACCAATTTCTGAAACCGTCTCTATATGGGCGAAAGACTATAGTGGTATCGATTTCCACTTCATTAAGTAGTGCCTCTAAATAAGTTATTACCTCTTCTGGAACAGCTATCTGTTCGGATATAAAAAGAACTTTGATTGGACCATCGATTGACGGGGATTTAGAGTCTTTTGTGAGTCTACCGAGTGGCCTCATCGGTCCAGAAACGAAAAGTTGTTCTGAACGATAAGCGTTGCTGTGTTGTAGATAATACTCTCTCCACCATTCACTCCATAAACCGTATCTATCAACTGAGAGCTGTTTTTCTCCTCTAAAACCTGTCATGAAGTCGTACATCGTATAATAACGAGAATGAACTCCATGCATAATGCCAACAGTTTCAATAGATTTCGTCTTACATCCCAGGAAAGTGTTCATATTGCGCTCCCCAGCTGCCGAAAAGAAGGCTGCTCTTACTTTTATAAGTGTTAATATCTTCCCTATAATTTTTATAGACCAAATATCACCACAAGCTGTCAGAAGATAATGCGTTGATATTCTAAACTTAAATTGCTCCCATGGTGGCTGATAACTACCAACAAAAGATAGGAATTGTTTTTTGGTTCGATTACTTTCTCCAGTTATAAAACTAAGTATCAATCCCAGATAGGATACTGGCTCCGAATAAATCACTGGGCGCATCCGTAGAAAAGCATTTTTCAATACTTTTTTCCATGACTCGAGACTTCGAACAAACTCCACAAAATCTAAGTTTTTGGAACGTAGTCCTTCATATACAAATTTCATTCTGAAATCATAATCCCGCCCTTTCTCAAGTTTATCGCCGATGAAAACCAAAATGAATGATTTTTTGACTATGAGAACTGGTAGCGATAGTAGGGTAAGCAACATCTGAACGAAAATACCAAGAGGAAGTGATGGAAAATTAATTAACTTTGCTTTTCCTATAATCTTAATTTGACAACCACATGATTGAAGAAAATAAATAAAAAGACTTTTGTATGGAGGATTATAAAGTGTTATTTTACTGTAAGTCGCCAGATGCTCGAGAAGTTTTCTATATTGTGTGTAAGGCAAACAGAAGTATAAAAAAATACTGTTTTCATGCATCCACCACAATTCGTAGCCCTTATAAGTAAAATACTTCGTAATATGTTTTCCATCCGGCATCTTGAGACGGGAAAGTTCTTCAACCATGGCAGTTGCCTCATAAATACTTCCTGGTTCAACAAACTTTCTGAGTTCTTCTCCCGATAACACCACGTCATACTTACTGGAGTATAAGTGAGGTGATTCTTCCCCAAATATAACTAGGGCGCTCCCCTTTTTATCTTTTAAATCCATTGAGGATATCTATTAGATGTTTGACCGAGTTGGCGTGCACCTTCTCCCACGCTAAAAGACTTGAGTTGGAATTATGGGGAGACAGAATAACATTCGACATTTCCTTAAGTTGACTGTCATCAGGAAGCGGCTCATTTTCAAAAACATCGAGACCTGCCCCGGCAATCTTTCTATTTTTTAACGCATCAATGAGAGCCTCCTCATCTACAATCGGTCCTCGGGCAGTATTTATAAGATAAGCCGTTGGTTTCATCTTTGAAAGAGTCTCTTTATTTATTAAGTGATAACTCGTATCATTTAAATCACAGTTTACACTTACAAAGTCAGACTCTATTAAGAGCTTTTCGAGTGAAACCATAAAATCCAAAGGAATTTCTTTAATGTCATTACCAAGCACCCTCATACCAAAAGCTTCTGCTCTTTTAGCCACTGCTCTACCAATATTGCCCATACCGATAATTCCTAAAGTACATTCGTTCAAAGCAAGATTAAGTTTCTTCTCCCAGATACCTTTTTTCATCTTTTCGCTCAAATCAATCGTCCCTCTAGCAAAAGCTAGGATGTGACTCAGGACCGTATCTGCCACCGGTTCAGTAAAAGCGTTTGAAGTATTTTTTACTGGGATGCCTCGTCTACCAGCGGCTTCTTTATCTATAGAATCTATGCCCGTTCCCCATTTTACAATCACCTTAAGATTAGGAGCGTTCTCTAAAACTTTCTCTGTAATTTTGTCATCTCCACAAAGAATCGCATCGATATCGGTAACCAGAGGTAAGAGCTCTTCTTCTGACATTCTTTCATTAACTATGGGCACAATAACCTCAATGTCATGCTCTTTAAAAAATGGCCTGTGACGCTCAACCACTGGCTGAAAATATGGAGCAGTAATTAGAACTTTGAAAATCACAATAAGCTTATACTGCCACAAAATGCTCGATTTGCAAAAAAACCACGCTCCGACTTAAGCTGGAGCGTGGGGTGTTTTAGAAACTGATCTTCGGTTCAGCGAAGAATGTATCCCGGTACTCCCGCTGAAGAATTTGTAGAAGTTCTCCAGCTTCTGGGGTATCCCTAGTCGCTAGGTCGATCTCCGACCATCTCGATATAGGGAACTTTACCTTGAGAGCGAAACCGAGACGAGCCTGACGAATTTCTTCCCTTGAGAACTGGGACATGGTCAGGACCGAATCCTCGGCATTGCCCGGAGCGATGAGATCCGGAGCTATGAACCCAGCCTCGACCGCCTCATCACGGGCTGGGGTGCCGTAATACGGGGCAAAGGTAAAGCAGTTGGTAGTGTCAACGTTTGGAAACTGCCGATTGAGCTCGATTGTTGCCAGAAAGATTTCCGGTGTCTCATGTGGATAACCTACAATATTGTTCGTATTATAGGTTATACCCATGGCCGCCGTAATCTCGAGAGCTTTTATCGCTTGTTCGTTTGTGAACTCTTTCTGGACAACCCTTCGGCGGAATTCCTCATCGCCATTTTCGATCCCAAATGCGACACGGTGAAGACCAACCTCTTTGAGTTTTTGGAGACGCCAGTCCGTGATCGTCTCCACTCGAGTCTGGACCCAGAAGGGCAGCCCGACGTCTTGATAGATCTCGCAGAATTGGTCAAGCTCTGACCGTGACATCATGAGAAAGGTGTCCGCCCAAAAGAACATGTACTCCACCTTATACACATCCTTGTAGTGCAGGATCTCTTCTCGAATGTTGACCATTGACTTCTTGCGAGACCCGGTATTCCGAGAATTGCAGAAAGCACAATGGTAAACACATCCTCTGATCGTCTCTACTGGCGCCATCCGATAAAGTTTACCTGCCATCGGACGAACCAGTCTTTCGGAGTCGAACAGTCCAAGATCGAAGTCGGTCGGATTTTCGTTTAAGTCGGCGAGCGGGGCTACGCCGCCTTCTTTGATGACCCCGTCCTTGTCTCTGGACCAAATCCCCCGGATGCCGTCATAAGACTCTCCTCTTTCCATCTTTTGACAAAGTTCGAGCAGGGCAACCTCCCCCTCCCCCTTACAAACCAAGTCAATCTCGGGAAAGTCTAGAGCTCTCCTAGGAGCGAATGTTGCAAATGACCCGCCTAGGATCACTGGCATATCGCGAGGACTGCGATGTTTAATCCGCTGAATTACCTCAACTCCCAGAAGAAAGGTGCTCTCCGTGCAGGACAAACCAATAAGGTTTGGGCCGAAGGAATTCACTTTCTCGTTGAGATCTGCCCAGACATCACGATCTGTTTTCTGAAGTGTCCGGTGAGGTGACGGACGAACACCTAGTGTTGCCTCAGTCAACCTTTCGTAGTCCTTGGCCAGATCAAGGCCGTAATCGGTGGTATCGAACACCTCCACCTGCATTCCATGATTCTTGAGGATCCGAGATAGCAAAGCTATCCCTGGGGGCACCAGTGTCTCACTACGAAAATTCGGATAGATGAAAAGAACTCGAAAGCTCATAACCACCTCTTGTCTAAGTAGTTTGTAGAACTTCAATCCGGCCCCACTTTATCATATACATAGATATATACAAAGAACCTTTTACGCCTTAGCTAAGATGAATTAGAATAGCCCGCGTTGGAGCGGCTTCGGAGCCAGCAATTTTCACAGGAAGACAGATAAGTTCATAAACTCCAGATTTTACTCCAGTTAGATTTAAACTCTCTATAATACAAATACCCTTACCCAAAAGAATTTGGTGCACCTTAGCAGCTTCGTCAAATTTAGCAATCGAAAGATAATCCATTCCCACTAATTTTATCCCCTTCTTGGCAATCCACGATGCCCCGCTTTCGGTCAAACCAACATAATTTTTTTTAAATCTTTTTGTCTTCCCCCAAAGTGGAGAGTTGGATGTCCTGAATAAAATTCTCTTTACACCCTTCGGTATCGACAACTTTTCCAAATCTTTAACACCAATTTCCTTCACTTTTGGTAAGTATGCGACAAATACTGGGCCCATAAAAATATCTAGTGGTAACTTATCAATAGATTTACCTTTAGCTATAAAATGAAGCGGGGCGTCAATGTGAGTACCGATGTGAGCATTCATTTCTATATGCGTTTCATTCACCAAATTTTTCGAACCAATTTTCGATATACGCTTTATACAAAGCCCCGTGGAATTTGGCCACAATGGTAAATTATTGCTAACTGGAACAGATATATCGATTATCTTCATGGTTTCAGAAAAATCTTTAAATATTTCCCAGTTCTATGTAGTTCCCAGGCCTTTTTGAAGTCTTTGAGAGGCATAGCCGTCAGCATGGAATCTGGAATATCAATTTTTGGCAATAGCATCAAGGCCTGATGGAAATCTTGCGAATCTCCTCCCACAGAACCGGCAAAAACTTTTTCGTGCCCAACTAAATCTTCAAAATTGTAACTAATATCTCCGTAGGGAAAGCCGAGCAACATTATTGTGCAATCGGTACGACTTTTTTTAACTACTTGCTCAAGAACCTCTTTGGACCCTGTTGCCTCGATAATTACATTAAATGATTCAAGATCAACGAGTGACGTAGAAATACTACTAACCTTATCTTTCAAAAGCTTCAATCTATCGTTGCTCCTATCAAAAACACTAACCTTATAACCTTCAAGTGCAAGGACCTGTGAGCATAGGAAACCGATTGGCCCAGCTCCTGTCACCGCAATTTTAGCTTGTGGAGTCAGCCTATTCCTTATTCTTCTTATGGCTCGTAGGATAACGGCTGTTGGCTCGGTTAGGGCGGCTTTCTTCGAGTCTAGATTGTCTGGTATGTGGTGGATAGCATCTCCGGGCATGACTATATATTTACTGTAAGCGCCATTAAAGTTAATAACTCCAACCTCTTTGCGATTAGAGCTATCGCGCGATAAGATACACTCCCCCACCACCTTTTGACCAACCTTGAAACGTTCACGAAATTTATTATTCGAACCGATTCTTATTATTGTTGCGGAGAATTCATGCCCTGGAACAATCGGATATTTAGCCAACCCATCACGGTAATATCCTAAAGCTCCCTCAAGAATTTCTATATCCGTTCGACACACGCCAACATAATCTACTTCAAGCATGATGTCTCCGGGCTTCATCTCTGGCAAGAGCACTTCCTCAAGTTCAGCCTTGTTCTTACCCTTGATAACTACGGATTGGTTTTTTATCAACGATAAAATGCCAAGTCCCTCTCTGTTCAGATCTAGATTTCTATCTTTAAACCAACCCTGTCTACTCCCTTTCCATTGATAATATCGAAAACGCAGTATCTCTTCGACTCTTTGCCAAGAGTAATTTGGGAAGGTGTGAAAAATATCGTCCGCCAAGCGAAGTGCGAGCCAAAAAACACTCAACCTAGTCTGAGGCGGATGCTTTAACCCAATTCTTACGGAAGCTATGGACTCTCGTCTGTAACGGTTGAAAACTTGATGCCACTCCTCTGTGTGGATGTGATATATAGTGGCTTTCGGTTCGTAATGAATAATATGCCCCATCTCGGCCATGTGTCGTGCCCAGTCAATGTCTTCGAGCCCAAAGAGATACTCATCAAAGTGATGACTCCTCCATAAATCCTTCCTGATGGCCGAATTTGCATTATTGGCATAATCAATAGCAGTCGTAGCATCTATTGGTTCCAAGCCGAATAGTCTACGGAGATCCATCTTTTCTGAGAACTTCGATTGGCTTGCCCCCACCTGGCGTCCATATACCATGGCTACCTTCTCGTTTATGAAAGGTGCAATAAGATTGGAGAGCCATTTGTCGTTTACTGGCAGTACATGTGCTGAAGCGAAGACTAAATACTTACCCTTACTCTCCTCACATCCAATATTAAGAGCGTAACCAAATGTGAAGTCTCTACTCTCTATCTTTATAACCCTTACCTGGAACTCTTTTGCAATCTCGACTGTTCTATCGTTTGAGCTTGAGTCAACAATGATAACCTCATAGTCCTGATAATCTTGAGTCTTAAGAGCTCGCAGCAAGTTACCGAGATGCTTCTCTTCGTTAAGAGTCCTGATGATAATACTGGTCTCAGGCATAGTGTGCGATAAGATTATCCCCGGACATAAGCTCCTCTACTTTCTTGAGATCACTTAAAGTGTCCACAGCTTGAGTTTCAAAATATTCTGGGATCATCTTCACTTTGAAGCCGTATTCGAGTACCCGATTCATATCAATCGACTCAATAATTTCAAGTGGAGTTGGCTCAAGCTCATTGAACTTCAGAAGAAAGTCTCGAGTAAAAGGGATAACACAGACCTGTTTCCAAGTTGGCGGCATCGTGCCGTGCCACTTCTTACTTGAGGGAACGGGTTCACGAGAGAAGTACAAGGCATAGTTATTTTTATCAGTAATCACCTTGGGACAATTTGGATCATTCCGTTCTTCAACAGTTGTAACCGGAGCCATCAAGTTTACCACTTTTATATCGGTATCTTCTAGAAGAGGTTCGACGGCCATATCTATCATTTCCGGTTTTATCATGGGTTCATCTCCCTGAATCATCACAATGATATCAACTCTTTTGCCTGTGGACTTCTCGATCTTCTTCAAGGCTTCGGCTGTTCTATCAGAAGCTCGTTCATGGGTGTTCATTGTCATTATCCATTTAGCTCCAATAGAATCAGCATATTTACCTATCTCTTCATCACAAGTCGCTATATAGATTTCGTTCAAACTTTGACTCAACTTACTCCTGTGGTAAACATGTCCGATCATTGGCATACCTAAGATCTTTTCCAATGGCTTACCAGGGAATCTTGAGGATCCCATTCTAGCGGGAATAATGCCAACGATATTAAGATTATTTTTCTCCATAACCTTGACTATAACTTATATCTCCTCGAAGTCCAGATGTTTGATTTGTTCAAATTGCTCGTGAGCACTGCCAAATTTTCTAAGAACAAACGGGTTCGGATAAAAAACTTCATCTGGAGAAAGCTCAATAAACTTATTCTTGGCAACATCTTCCTTAACAAAGAAGGCGTCGTGACCGTGAGTATCACAAGCAACTAGGATATACTTTTTTTCTTTGGCCAATTTTGTTAAAGCAGTTAAAGAAGCACCGAAGTATAGAGGGTGATTTTGCTTTGGATTGAATCGTTGTGTAGCATCATATTTTTTAGTCAGCGGATGAAGACCTAGCGATGCGTTGTATTCAATCACTACTACTCTAGGGTTAACCACTGTGATTGCCTCCCAAACCCAGTAATCATTTCCATCTATATCGATAGAAAGAAGATCAATCTCCCTTCTGATGGCTCCATCGGTAATAGTTTTATTAATATTTTCTGCAGTAACGAAAGATTGTACAACTTGAACATTGAATCCATTATAGAAATCTCTGGCAGATTGAACCCATTTTTCATTAGCATCGATCATAAGGCCCTGCCAACCAAAATTCCGAGAAAGATTCGCTGTATTGCACTCTCGGCCATCTTCTATGCCCATTTCCACAAAAGTTCGATTAGTTACACCTATTTTTGAAAAAACATATGCCAAGATACCGTCACAGCCATGTTTAGAGTAAATTTTAAACTCCGCATTTCTGAAAGCAATTCTTTGACTCAAATTATCAGACATAAGATTTTGATAATGAGTGACAAACAAATTGTTCAACCTACCTTCAAGAATATTAATTTTTTCAGGATAAAAAATATCTCTAATAAAAATAAAAACTTTTGTGGGTAAGATTCTTTTAAGAAAGTTTTTCATATATAGCAATGTGTTGAACTACTTTATCCTCCAGATTGAATTCTGATTTTACCCTTTCTTGCCCGGCTTTACCAAGCTTTGATGCCTGCTGGGGATTTTTTAATAAAGTAACAATTTTTTCTGCCATTTCCTTAGTCTTGAGGGGATTAACAACGTATCCAGTAATTCCATCCAAAATGAGTTCTCGGGCTCCTCCATAGGGAGTCCCCACTACTGGTTTTCCTGCTGCCATAGCAGAGAGCACGGTTCTAGGGAAGGCATCAAAGCAGACAGAAGGAACCAACACAACATCAGAAGAAGCGTAGATGTATTTCATCTCAGCTCTTCCGATCCAACCAGCAAAAAGAAGTTTGTCCTCTATGCCCATTTTGCGGGCCTCGTCTTTCATCTTTTCTGAATATGCATCAGTTTTACCTGCAATCAAAAGTACCAACTCTGGTATCTCTTTAGAAATTTTGTCTATAGTCTCTAGAACATATTTACCGCCCTTAGCTTCGCTTATTCGTCCACTAAACAAAACTACTTTTTTACCGACCAAGCCATGTTTAGCTCTAAACTGTTCGGCATCCTCATTTGAAACATGTCGTTCCGAGACGGATGAGCCTGTATACATAACTTCTACATTCTTGATACCGTTTTGCTCAAGAGCAATTCTTAAGGCATTACTGACAGCAAGCAATTTATCTGCATACCCAAGATATTTCCTTATAATAAAATTCCTGAAGGGATTCCAACTCTTTTTAGCTTGTTTAAGATTATCCAACCAGGTGAGACGACAATCAAAATTTTCGAGATAACGCTTTGTGTTCAATTTCCCATAACTAAATGTCATCGCATCACGAGCGGTAAACACAACTACTTTAGTATATTTCTTAGAGAGTTTGATGGAATGATATGACAAATAGAGATGCACATTGTTCACGTGTACTACATCAGGTTTTAGTTTCTTAAGAATCTCCTCAAGTTTTTTGATTACAGGTCTGTTATACAAACTAATGTATGACCGCCATCTGGCAGGATAATCGCTTGCGATTTTCCAAACCGTAAGCCCTTGATAATCCGACTGCCCCGCCTCTGCTTCCTCACGACAAGTTGTTACAACAAAGACTTCATGTCCTGCCTTTTTCATTCCCAGAGCCAGGTCACAGGTAGAAATTCCTGCTCCTCCGAAGCTCTGTGGCGGAAAATCATCGGCAAGAAACAAGATTTTCATGGATTAAATTTATAGATTATTATATTGCCAAATTCAGAAGCCTCGTCCAAATAATTAAAACGGTCTAGTTGCCAAGACGGATTGGTAGATTTATCCCAGACTAGATACTCAACTTCATATTTTTTCCACATATCACGCAACCATTGAGCAGTAGGAAGAGAAAAAGTTTCTTCATACAAAGCAGTAAACTCATTTATCTTGTCATCAGGGATTGCTTCATAGGAGCCGAGCTTCGGCTTGTAATACATGCCGTACATTATGGTGGATATTCTCACCCGCTCCTGATTGTGGAAGAGTTCACTAGCCTCCTCCTCGCCGACTCCCTCTAACCTGTAGTATGTAAAGAGGGCATCTCTAACCCGTTCTTCTGATGCTGCAAGGGAGAGCGGTCCCTTAAAGTGATGGAAGACATTCAGAGGTGTGTAGATGACTGTTAAATCAGATCCCTTATCGTTTGCAAAAACTACCGCCTCTTTGGGCGCAAACTGAGTTAACCACTTCATAGCTGGCCCATATTTTTGCTCTCCAATTGAGGGGGTCAAGCCGTCATTATGATCATATCTATACGAAGCTAATTGGGTAAATATTGCTACATACAGACCTACAGCGATTATTGATGCTGTGAGTATTTTTTTGTAAGATTCTTTACCGAATCGACTTATCAAATTGAAAATTACCCAGATTACAAAAATGACGGCCATTGGCTTGTGGAAATACCAATGATAATGCGCTGCTTGCATTTCCTTGCCAGTAATAACTTGCTGACTCATGGTTACAAAAGGTGCCAGGAGGAGCGCCAAACCAAAATAGTATTTTTCCCTATCCTCTTTTGAAAAACCTAGAAGAAAGACGAGGATGCCTACAATTACTACATACCCCACGAACAATGGGGCATGGGTTTCCACCACGCCAGCCCTCATACTTGCCGCCTCATACACGGGGTGAAGCGTGGAATTATATAGGTTAATCATGTAAGGAACAGCAAGTAGCAAGGCTCCCAAAAAGACGTAGCCCAGCCTTGCCGCTTCTTGCCAGTTCCTTCTGATGATATAGACCAAAATTAAAATTCCCCCAAAAGCATATAAGTATGTCCAAGAATAAAAATAGTTATAAAAATTCAAACTCAAAAATACCGCGCTGAGAACTCCCCATTTCCAGCTTTTTTTGCGATAAAAAATCCAGAAAGATATCAGAAATAGAAAGACAGGAATATAGATCATGGCGGGATTTACCGGACTTGCGAGTTCCAGAAAAGACTTTGGGCTTAACCCGCTAAAAAGCCTCTTTAACCCCCAAAAAGACAAAATTGGTCCAGCAAAAAGAATAGTCGCGGAACTAGAGAGAGCTATCAACCTGTTTTGAGACAATAAGTAAACAAAACCATAAAAGAGTAGAAAGACTATCGGCGAAAGCACAATAAATGAGAGCAAGATGGTGTTGCCTATATCAAGAGAGAAGATTGCGCCCATATACGCAACAATCATGGAACCGAACGGTTGAAATAAATAAGGGAGATCTTTGCCTTCTTTGTAATATATACTTCCCCAGTTGAGATGCCCATCCTGAACCTCCCGCACTCGCGGCACCCATGGAGAATTGTTCATTAATTCTACCCCTTGATAAATCTCTTTTTGGTCGATACGAAAGTATATTGTCGGGAAGGCAGTAATTATAGATATAGCAATTGCTAAAATTATAGCTACTTTATGCTCTGACAAAATCTGTTTAAATTTAGTCATTGAAAGAAAATGTGCGTTTTATAATATAGGCATTACCTTCTAATTTTTCTTCCAAAACTGGCGAGAGTCTGTTTCGGGCAAGCTCCGGAATCGGGGCATACTTGGAGCTCGGAACAGCGCTATAGGATGCTTTCACGCCGGAAATTATATCATCTTTAAGATCCACACCAAAAACAGTGTCGGTGACAATTACTTTGTGTGGACTATACTCAATTACCCGTTTGAACGGTACGGCTGAAACACCAGAGTAACTGATCATTTTGTGACGCAGCAAATCTTTGACGAACTTATATAGATATGGGATCCTGCCGAAAATAAATTGCCAAAGTTTGAAGACAATGGCTGTATGAGTTTTAAGAAGAGGCTCTTTTATCTTTTTTGCCGAACCTGAAGTTTTAAGGATTCCTGTCTGAAAAGATATTTCGTTAGCACTGTCTAGAATGCCTGTTGAGAATTTCTCCCCGCCAAAATTAATTTCTAGACCACTGTCAAAATAGACTTTTCCGCCAGAGTACAATCTGAATGATCCTCCCTTTTTCGCATTAGATACGAGATAATATTTTTTGTTCACCACTCTCAAAATAGAACTTTCATTAAAGAAACTCTCTCCGAGACTCACCTTAATCGGCTGCGGCGCAATCTCGATCCCAGTCTCAATCCAGTTATAAAGAATGTAGCAAAGGTAGCGATCATCAAGATGGGCTGGCCTAACTGCTCCCAAATACGCGAGCGATGTAGAGGGTATTATATATTCGGTATTTCTCGACATGTATTCCCCACCAGCCGTATGATCTGGATTGATGAAAGTTTCTACAAATTTTTTTGCCTTACTGATAGCCGCATCTGCTTTAGTAGAGTGGGTAAGCTTCCGATACTTTTCCAAATAACTTATTGTCAAAGATAGATAGCCTATATCCGGACCCCCATATTCACTCCACCATCCTTCTTCATTCTGTTTCTCTAAAAATTCTTCAAGGAGATGCCCGGTATCCTTGCCGGCAAGAGCTAGAGCAAAAATTGCTCCAGACACTTGGTTCATAACCGTGTTTTCCTTGATTTCCAAGAGAAAATCGGCTGCTTTTTTCAATACATTTCGTGTAAGTATTTCTTCTGCAAAGTTGATGTCGTTACTTTTCAACAGCAAGATGGTTTGCCCAATAGCAGATGTGAGAAAGGCAGTAGCTACATAAGAACCTTCATTTACATACCATTCATCGAATGACCCATTCGACCTTTGGAGATTTGCTGTAAAACATAGCGCAGCGCGTATCCATTCAAGAATTTTCTCATCACGATAATATTCATTTCCTTCGAATTGGGAACAAAATAGAAGGGTCAGTGTATAGACCGCCTCTTGATAACGAGCACAACTAATGTCATTAGTTCGATAATGCCAAAAAGCACGATCGAAAGACCCATAGGAAAGTGACGAAGGGTTTCGGTTGAGTTGTCCTAAAAGCCTCGGCATTTGCGCCAACGCTTCTCTAAGAAATTCGTTACTCGCTTTCTTCATCAAGATATTCTGCCTCTTTCCGAATAGTATAAATATTTTTCCCGTTATTTTGTCTGATTATGAGCTCACCCAGAAAACCGGAGGAAAAAAGCTGGATACCGATGATTACAAGAAGGATGCCAAGCATGAGAAGTGGTCGACTACCAATTAACACGCCTTTGAAAAGTTTTTCGTAGCTAAGGTATACAAGAATGAGAAAACCAGCCAAAGAAGAGATAGTACCTATAATCCCAAAAAAATGCATTGGCCTGTCTATAAATCGCCGCATAAGAATGAGTGTTATGAAATCAAAAAAACTTTTTGGAAGTCGGCGAAAATTTCCATATTTAGAAACGCCAAATTTTCTTTGTCTGTGATTAACAGATATTTCAGAAATATTAAAACCTTGCGCCGCTGCAATTGACGGAATGTATCGATACATATCCCCATAAAGATTGAGACTTTTGGCTAACTCTCGAGTGTAAAGCTTATAGCCACAATTCATATCGTGAACAGATGTACCAGTGAAAATTCTTGTCAAACCATTTGCGAACTTAGAAACCATCCTTTTTGCAAAACTATCAAGGCGATGCTCCTTCCAGCCACACACTAAGTCAACCCTGTCCCTTCCCATTTTCTCAAGAAATCTAGGAATCTCATTCGGATCATCTTGCAAATCACCATCCATAGTAAAGATATAATTCCCCAGAGCTAGATGAAAACCTGCCTGAAGAGCCTGAGATTTACCGAAGTTTCTAGAAAATTGAATGAGCTTCGCCGGTTTCAGTTTCGAAAGGACTTCAGATGTTTTATCTGTAGATCCATCATCAACAAAAATAATCTCAAAACTTTTACCAAGAGGATTAAGAACGTTTAATAGTTCAGAGTGAAGTTGACCTACAGATTCCGATTCGTTATAAACCGGAATAATTATTGATAGTTGGGGCCAAGGACCCTTAGTCATGATGAGTAATTAAATCACAAATAAACCCCGCTTACAAGAGAGATGCCACGAGAAGACTTAAAGAACTTTAAAGTAGTCAAGAAGGAAATATCGCGTGATAAAAGTACTACCGATGACCACCGTACTCGAAATAATAGTTGGAATACCAAAGATATCGATAAGGAGGTACAGAAGAGCGATATTAAGAACAGATATAAAAATACTTGTCCATGTATAGTGGACAAATTTTTTATCGAGGAAGAGACGTCCAATCTTGTTACGCCTTAAACGTTCAATCAATTGCCCAAAAAAGACCTTCATAGTATGTTAGATTACTATAACATATGGACATTATCATCACCCCAACCTATAACGAACGGCAGAACATCCGTATCTTGGTCGACAAGTTATTCGCTCTCTATCCCACTATCCATATCTTAGTTGTAGATGACAATTCCCCTGATGGAACTGCCGAAGTTGTCAATGAACTACAAAAGAAACACCCTAATCTTCATCTCAAACAAAGATCTGGTAAACTCGGCCTTGCAAGTGCATATCTTGGTGCATTCAAAGATGTGCTGAAAGAATATCCTGAAGTCCGTTCTATCATAACTATGGACGCCGACCTTTCACATGACCCAGCCGTAGTTAGTCAGATGCTTAAAGAAATCAATAACTATGACCTAGTATTAGGCTCACGCTACATCAAAGGTGGTGGGGTAACGGACTGGGAATTATGGCGAAGAATACTTTCCCGTGGGGGCAACTTCTATGCGCGCCTTATAACGAGATCTTCGATTAAAGATTTAACTACTGGTTTTCATTGTTATAAAAAAAGCCTTTTGAATCGCTATGACATCGATGATATTAACGGACAAGGGTTCGCCTTCCTTATAGAAATGAAAATCATTGCTGAAAAATTTGGGGCGAAAATAAAGGAGATTCCCATCATTTTCCCAGGAAGGACCAACGGTCAATCTAAACTCAACAACAACATAATCTACGAGGGACTAATCATGCCGTGGAAAATATATTTTTCTTCAAAAAGAAAGGGTTGATATCAAGTTCTATTTTGGAAGCTTATATATATTAAAACGTCCATCATCATATTCTGGTTTAACTCCACGCATAAATTTTGGTAAGAGCTCTGAATCCTTTGTTGAGTCCACAACAAAGTAGTCCAAACGCAAATTATTGAGATCTTCAATCGTTAAACTTCCCGGATTAAGAGAGAGAAGGCGTTTCATCTCTAGTTCCTCTGAAGGAATATTGTGAAGCTGGGCTCCATGGAAAAAGAATGGGTAGTGTTTAGTCATAATTGAAACATATTCAGAAATAGACTGGTTCGCAAAAATCACTGACTCTTCTTTTACATTTTCATCAAGCCATTTAAGAGGTTGAGCATAACTTTGGACGAAGGCTACTTTATCCGTATCACGATTATCAAATTTGAAGAAACCGACTCCGCGCACAACATTTCTCCCCACTCCGATAAACATGATAATAATTAGTGTCGTAGCCGCAATCAAACGGAGCTTACTCAAAGAAAGTCTCGCAGAATACCACTCATATATCAAGAAACCAAAAATCATGAACATCCACAAAATAACAAACCGTCCGATATGAACAGCAAGTTGAAGCTCCACACCAGTAATGACATTAAGACCTAGCCCGATTAGCAGTGCCACTCCGGTAGCAAACCAAAAGAGACTGTATTTTCGCAACACTATTAGTGTGGCCAAAGCCACGACAATCCATCTGCCATAATAGAATACTTCCACTGAGGGGATATGCGTATAAATGAGACCTATACGACTTAACGTCTCAAGATAGTATGGGCTCCCAATCTGAAAAATAGTATAGATGCCAAAAGGGATAAGCATTAAGCCGGAATACACTGCCACCTTAAATAAAGCTCGTAGTTCTAAATAACGCTTCGTTGCTAGAAACCAAAAGAAAACGAGAACTAAGGATAAAAATACTATGTATGAGAGGTAGGTGTAGGCGTAAAAGGTCATGGCCGAAACAAAAGACAACCAGATTATTTTTTTTCTTGCTGTCGGCTCTTTGAGAAACTCAATAAACACAATCAAAAACGTAAGGAATAGTGGATATATAAGTTGCATAATCGTGGGTCGCAATATAAATGAGTATGCTGTTATATATAAAACTACAGATTGCACAAACGCCCATTTCCTCTCAAACTTAAGTTGCTCAAATAATCTAAAAGCTAAAATGAGAAAAACAAAACTCCAAATAAACATATTGAAAGCGATACTAATATCAAATGGTATGCCCAATATCAATGGCACCGCAGAAATTATATCCGGGATAAAGAAAGCGGGAGAATAAGTATTACGATATTCATAAGCATAAGGATTTCCTATAAGTAAATGTCCGTCCTTCACTTCTTTCATGCGAGTGTAGTAATACAAACTATCAGTCGTGCCCCTAGGTAGAACCCCTTGCCAAGCTTGTGGCCCGCCGGCTTTGTATATTACAAAAACACTAGGGATAACTGTTGCCACTAAGGCGATAAGTATGAAAAGTTTCTTCATTGTTTTTTTGCAATGATAAAAAAATTGTCATGAAGATTAATGGGAATCTTTAACTTAGACAATCTTCCTTTGTTAGTAACACGTGCCAAATAATTCCATAGCGATAACCTCTGCCAGCGAAAAAGAGTTTGAAAAATATATGGAAGACTGAATCTCTTTCCTATATTGGTCGACATTATTGTAGTCAGACCAAGTCGAGTTAAAAGTTCTTTAAAATTACTACGATTAAACAAGATAAGATGCTCGGGTGGCACGACGAGTTGCCATTTAGAACCCCAAATACGCGCCCAAATACTTCCAGCATCAGGACTTGTTACAACAACAACCCCCCCGCCTTTCAATAATTTTCTAACTTCTGTAAGTACCGGCTTCGGATCTTTCAAATGTTCTACTACATCAAGGAGAGTAACAACATCAAAACTTTTTTCCGGAAAGCTTACGTTCTCTAAAGTGCCAGTTTTAATTGACAATCCCTTAGCACGGCCAACCTCTGCTGCATATTCCGAAATCTCGATACCCTCTACTTCCCAACCATGATTTTTGGCAACCTCCATAAAAAACCCTGTCGCACAACCAATGTCCAGGAGCCTCCCCTTGCGCCCAATCACTCGCTCAATGTGCTTCAAATATAACTCGAAAGTCTCATGCATCGGCTCTTTGTCGCGATCATAGTTTGTGTAACCATGCTCATTGCCTCCAACAAAATAACTTTTGTCATATATCGAATTAGTACTCTCAGGAATCATGGATACAAAAACAGCATTGCAACCCTTGCACGAGACAAGTGTGTAACCATCTTTTTCTCCCCATTTTTTGCTTTTTACTGAGTCACATGAGGGGCATAGAGTATTTTCATAATTAATATCTGTACTAAAAACCATGTTCTTAAAGAGGAAGAAACTGTATACAGCAATGCCTCCGGCAATAATAATTTGTGATAATAGATAGTGAATATAAAAGACATCTACGAATATATACATAAACAGAGCATTGATTAAAAGGTTACAAATTTGGATTACAAAATAGATACCACTCTGTTTTTTAGTTTTACCTTTCGAGTAATCAGTAAATGTAAAGAACTTCTGCATCGTAAAGCTCACCCCAAACGCAAAGAAAAATGCAAGTACAGTGGCAAAAAGATACCAGAGATGAAAGTACTCTACCAGAACAAAAAGCGTAAGAAGATTTGTGACTGCTCCCAGCCCTCCGGAAATCACATACCGCAAGGGCTGCCATTTTGTAAGATTGTTAATGAGAGCTTTCATTCTTTTTTAAATCTACAATCAATATATCAATCTCTTTTTCTACCATCTCTGAAGTAATAGAGAGTGTTTGCCGTAAAGCCTCTGCCTTGTCGTATGACTTAGCATTAAGAACATATAGCTCCGGGCGGCTCCTTTTTGGTGGAACCACATTCCTATGCATTTCCCCTCTTGGAGGTTGTTCATTTTCATCTATTGGACCAGTTATGTCTATAGTGGGAATACCGAACGCCTCAGCTATGTATATTGGACCCGTATCAACAGAGATAAACATATCAAGTTTGGACACAAAAGCCTTAAGTTCATCTATGTTAAAGTCAGTAGTTATGACTACTTCCTTTTGTGAGCCCATCAAACTGACAACGTTATTAACTTTTTGACCATCCTTGGGTCCACCCACAATAATGACCTTGGCATGATATTTTGTGATTAAATAATCAGCAACTTTAGCAAACCTTTCTTCCGGCCACTCCTTTATTTTATGCCCTGCAGTTGGTGTTATACCAACAATAAAATCACTACTAAAATTTATACCATGGGTAGTAAAAAACTGGTCCACTTTCTTGCTCGCGGATTCCGAAAATCCCAAACGTTTAGTCGTATCATCTGTAACCACGCCAAGTGGTTCAAGACACCGCAAACGTTCCCGGGGAGCATACTTTCCAATGTGGTATGAATAGGTTTTTATGAATTTCTTTAGCAACATATATGGCCGAGTATTTTGGGGAGAAATTCCGCCAAGAACTTCTGGGGCTACTATCATAGGAATACCAGCCAAATACAGCGGGGCAGTCGATTCGAATGAGGGTCCTGTTAAAAGAGCCACATCAGCTTTAACGTTATTGAGATAATACTCATCAACTAAGTCACTGTCCGCAAGAAGAGGCTTGAGAAGATTATAATTTTCTCCAGCTACGATGATGTGCGCATTAGGAAAGTATCTACGTAAAGCAACCAGAACTGGAGTGGCGCAAACTATGTCCCCAAGCTTGCCAGCTGGTACCACAATAATCCTAGAAATATTTTTAGGAAGTTTATTGGCTTTTCCATAAAAAAGTGCTCTGATTATACAGCGTGCAAGAAACCAAATGTTATTGATTCTTTTACTCATGATTTATGAATTCAATAATTCTACTAGCTCTTTTATACCAGGTATAATTCTTGGCATGCTCGCTTGCACACTGCGCGCGCTGTAAAGCTTTTTCTTTATTCTGTAGCACTTGCCGAATAGTATCCGCAAGCGCTTTGGGATCATCGGGATTCACAAAATACGTCATTGATTCATCGAGAACTTCCCTGAAGGTTGGTAGGTCAGACACAACAATTGGCACCCCAGAAGCCATGTGCGCAAAAAGTTTTAAAGGAGATGTGTATGTACGAGATATCTCTGAATGACCGGAATTTGGTATGACGAGTACATCAGCTGCCCGTTGATTTTTTGATAAATCTGCATAAGGCAAGAAGCCTGTAAATATCACTTGGGGGTAACGAGACTTGAGCTTTTCAGCTTGGTCACCAAAACCACCAATTATTACTACGCGTATATTATCGTCTATAAGTTGCACTGAAGCATCTAAGAGAGTTTGATACCCTTTCCATGGGTCCAGTAGGCCTATATACATCACTAGATATGGCTCTAGTGGAAGCCCAAGACGTACTCGAGCTTCTTCCTTACTGATTTTCTCGTCAAAAAATTGCTGACTCAAACCATCTGGCGCCACATGTATTTTATTCCCAGGAACTCCACGTTGTATGAAGTAATTTTTCGTTCCTTGAGTAAGAGTGACGATCCCTTGTACTCGCCGAACCAAGAGTCGTTCGGGTAAATTCCATGATCCACCATGGGCCTCCCAAATAACACGCGGGTGCCAGTATGTTAGCCAGAGTAGCGGAAACTCATCTCTTCCATAAATTATATCTGGTTTAAAAGACCGCACACAACGCAATACTGAAAGGGTAAACCAAAGGTTACTCAAAAAAAAACCGAGTTTCCCAAGCCAGAGAGGATCAGGAGTTGAAATTTTTTCTAGGGAGAAATTTTTTTCTATCTGATAATATTTAAATGCATCAATCGTAATGGTATTTTTTCTCGTGGGCACACAAAGTGTCACTTCGTGTCCACATGCTGCAAAGGCCTGACACGTACTCATAATTTGAGCCCCATGAGCCCGTTCCGTTGGAACCCGAATGTTCGCTATGTAAAGAATTTTCATTGATCATCGACCATAGCAACGCAAGCTAAGTTCGGATTCTGCAACCTAAATATGACAGGCAAATATTTCAAAAAGACATTGTGACTTGCGGCAGTATAGAGATTATAGAACCGGCACGCAAATCCTATCCTATTCAAGCTATATTCCAAACTTTCTTTATCCCACAAAAAATAGTGCTTGCCGTGCTCGGGATTATAAACTCTTGCCTCATTATTAAAACCGAAACGATTTGGAACGATAATAAGAATCCTCCCGTGACGGTTCAGATTTTTTTTAATGTTAGTAAGTAAGCCAAGTGGATTTTTGACATGCTCTAACACCTGATTTAATATCACAAGATCAAAACTGTCAGCTATATTCAGATTTTCAATATCTTGTTTGATAAACTCAATTTTTTTATCTAGTTTTTCTGGTCGATTAAAAAAATCAATCGCTACGATTTTATTCAGATAACTAAACTTTGACGCAATCGCATTTATCAATTCACCAGAACCGCAACCAAGCTCTAGAACAGAAGCCTTGTTTCTCAAATTGATAGCAGTGAGATGAAGTAAATTATCCATTTTATTGTATTTCTTGATTGTAACTTATTATGGTCAGTTTGGCTTCTCTAAGACAATGATTATCGTCTTTAGGAAGACCCCGAAATGCACACCAGCTAACGCAAGGACCTTTTTCACTAAACTCTTGATGGCAGACTGACTCTTGGTATCATGCACAATTCTTAGTCCTGTTCTTTTAGCCATTTTTCTCAAGGTAAAATAACTAATGAAATGTAAATTCCAATCTTCAAGGGGGCTCGACCCAGTCCATCTAAGTATTCTTGAAGTAAGTGACCGAGGCAACCAGCTTATAAACCAGAGCCCTGTGTGACTTTCTTTTGGGGCATACTTGTTTGGAAATGATAAATAAAATTTTCCACCTGGCCTTAGAGTACGAGCTATTTCCGAAATAACACTTCCCGGATATGACATGTGTTCGAGCACACTGGTAGAATAGCAGTAGTCAAAAGTCTCATCGGGAAATGGAAAGGATCTGCCATCATATATGACTAGCTCTGCCTTTAGATGATTGTCTCTAAAACGCCTTTCTGCTAAACCTAAAAGCGCGCTCTCTGTCTCAAGCCCGTATGTTTCTGCCCCAACTTTAGCAAATTCTAAAAGCATGATTCCATTTCCAAACCCAACATCGAGAATCTTTTTACCTCTCGGATTTCCAACATCGCTAATAAAATCATCGATGAAAGCTTTGGCACTCTTTTCTTTTTTCATCCAGTCTCTAACAAATTTTTCTTTCTCATATATACTCCCATGTGGAAGAAAGTTTTTTGTGTAGGCCCTAGCCGTTTTCTCAAATAACGACATCTTTTTAAGCACAAAGATGTGCTCTGATGAAATTCCACAATACTCAAAAATTTTCATAATTAAACCCAAACCAAACCCATATCCACTAAATGCAGGCCCACGAGCATGTGCGACTATTGAATACCCTGTCTCTCTAAAAAGCTCTTCCCATTTATTCCGCCCAAAAGCCACAAATTCCTTCGTATGGGTTGGAAAATTCCCATGGGGAGAAGGGATCAAGAATTTTTTTATTCGATTATCAACCCTTTTCGGATCTGTTTTCAGATTTATGTTATTTTCAAAATTTATGTTCTTTCCTCTAAAAAAAGCTTGTCCTTTGAACTTTCCTATTATTCTATCTATAACAAGAAAAAATAAATTTGGATAATATAAAACCAAATAAAATATCTTAATGTATCGACTTGGAACAATATGAACTGCATACCCATTATCTGTGAGCATGGGTTGGGTTTTTAGCAAAAAATCATAGGGATCTCTTAAATGTTCTAGTACATTTGAAGAAAAAATAAAATCGAATGAACTATCCCCAAAAACTCCTCCAATCGAATCGGCATCGATAACTCTGTACTCGACACCGGGCACCTTTAGAGACTCTTTTATCCTTTTAAAATTTAAATCGGAGGAAATAAGTTTATTTATGTGTGAAGACAGAAGAGCAGTCTGATAACCATCTCCGGCTCCAATCTCAAGACCTGACACAAATCGAGTCTCTGGTAGCATACCGAAAACCATGCCAACTTCCCTCTTGCGAATTGTGTGAAGATATCTAGTCCAATCTGTCTTGCCAATCATAGATTTTAATTATCAATATACCGTAACATGGCAGAA
>CAYHKS010000003.1:0-25474 GCA_964357345.1 uncultured Candidatus Saccharibacteria bacterium
TGATTCATCGTATCGATGATGGCGAGCCCGGCTGTGACCGAACCACCAGGAGAATTGATATAGAGGGAAATATCTTTCTTCAAATCTTCGGACTGCAAGAATAGTAGTTGAGCGACAACTATATTAGCCGTCTCATCATCAATTACTCCAGTCAAAAAAATGACTCTCTCCTTAAGTAAACGAGAGTAAATATCGTAAGCTCTCTCTCCGAGAGGTGACTTCTCTATGACTGTTGGGACTAGGTAACTCATAGGACTAATACACTATACCAAAAGTTCTTTTGTTTCAACTAAAAGAAAATAGCCCCGTGAGATAGCGCACATGCGCGTCATCTCACGGGGCTATTGAAGAACTTGGAGGATGTTGCGGAAAGGAATGCGAACTTCGTGCCCCGTCTGGTCTGAGCCGGCGAAGTTGAAGAGTCTTTCGTCCGACTCGACCCAAACATGGGTGACTTAGGGACGTTGCTCGTCTCATCCACCTTTCTCGACCAAGGAGACACGTCCCTTGGCTTTGCGCACGTGACCATTGTCGTGTCGGAAGCGGAACTCGATATGAGCCCCCACTTTCACACTCTCATGGCCGAGGTTTGCTCCATTCATTGCCCCTCCTTGTGGGTGCCTTAAATCTTTATACTCCTTAAAGGCTCGGGAATCAAGGAGTTATTGTGTTTCAAGGAATTCAAAAACTTTTTGGTTCTGAAGTTGTTGGTAGACATACATGCGCACTCGCATTGGGTCTGCATCCTTGTGATGTGAGAGTAGGTGAGTGGTCTCACGCTCAAGTTCCTCGTTAGTCGGGGAGAGTTTTTCCGCTTCTGCAATCTTCAACATAATAAGTTCCGCCTTGCTCCTCTCTTCGGCCTTCTCTCTCCATTCCTTTCTTATGTCCTCTTCGGTTTTCTTTATGGACTTCAAATATTCGTCCCACTTCATACCATGATGAACAACATCATCTTGGAACTGCCCAATCATCCTATCCAGTTCAGAATCAATCAGAAGTTTTGGTATTTTTAAATTAGTGGCCTTCGTCAGAGCTTCAACTATTGAGAGTCTCCTCTTTTCTTTATTTCTAAATTTTTTTTCTTCTAAAATATTTTCTTTAGCTTTAACACGCAAATCTTCTCCTTCTTTTAGTTCCGGCTTCCAACCTCGCTTTTCTATTTCAGCAATTACCGCATCAACTTCAGTGTCACTGACTTCTACATCTTCCTTTATTTTCTTTGCTTCCCCAGAAATTTTTTTATAGTCAGGCAATTCAAACTCTGGTTCGAGAGTCACCGTAATTTTAAACTCTAGAGGAATGCCGGGCGCCAATTTGGTTATAGCCACTTCAGGGCGACCGATAGGTTTGAGCTTCGCCTCGCTTATGATGTTGCCGTACTGATGAGCCAAAGCCACCTCCGCTGTTTCCTCTAATACTTTCATTTCACCAAGATTCTTTACTAGAACATTTTCCGGTATGTTGCCTTTTCTAAACCCAGACAATTCAACTTTTCCATTCAAATGTTTCAGAGCCTCACTTCTTGCGTGTTGAAGTGACTCGAGAGTTATCTCTCCAGTAATAATCGCCTCTCCGGTAGGAGTCTTTTCAACTTTTATTTTGTCGAAATGTTTATGGTTTTTCTCTGACATAAAAAAGCAGTCTACCAGAGACTGCACTTTTATCCAACTCTAATCTAAAACTCTTAAAGAGTCTGGAGTCCACTGTCGAGATTATCAACGTTGGTGTTGTTTAAATCTTCTTCTATCACACTCGAATCAGTTGAGTCTGATTGTGTTGTGATACTTGCTGTAATCTCATCCACATTTCCACTCATTGCTGTTGTCTCGGTACTTGGGTTACTGTTGTTGCTTCTTTGACCCCAAAAGTATAGACCGCCCAAAATAATCATGGCTAGAACAACAATGATGGCAATGACGGGGCCGACAGAGTTTTCGTTATTAGGTTGCATGTTTGATGTGATTTATTTTACTACAGAGTTGAGGTCGTGTCAGTTGTTGTTGCATCAGGAACATCTTTGCTTTCCTTCCTTAGAACATTCTCCATCTTTTTTATTGCTGTAAGAGCTCTCATGAGATTTTGTTTAGCACTGACCAAACTCTCACGAATAATCTTCGCCTCACTCTTGATTTTGTCAAAACTTACCTTGATGTTAGTAGCCAAGGTTGTTGTCCCAGTAGAGGTTGCACTTGTTGAACCAATTGACAAATCAACTAAGCGAAGAGTCTCAATATGCGTCTTTGCGTTAGCTAGATCCGCTTTTGCAGCGGTTACGAAAGTGGTGGCCACGGTAGTGCTTGCTCCGCGCCCATTCAATTCCGTAAGTTTAGAATCAATACGCCCCGTTAGAGTGTCAAGTCTTTTGATTGTTGCTTCAAAAACTCTAACAGCCACCTCTAATCGAACTTTGGCACCGTTCACTCGATTTTGGGAATCTTCATCCCTTCTTTGTTTGTCTTCCTGGTTTTCAACTCTAACCTCACCTCTTGCTTCATCAATTCTGTCCTTGTTTTCCTTGATTTTATTCTGGATCTCTATCTTTTTTGCTTCAAATTCTGCTTTGACTGACTTTATGTCGGTCCGAGTTTCTTCCAGAGCTAAAACTGGGGAGACTGATCCAAGAGCAATAAGAAGAGCTAGAAAAATGCTTAATTTCTTCATTCCAATTTAAGGTAGCCAGTAAAATCTGACGTGTCCGTAGACATACATCATATCACCCCTGTCCTATTGACCTACATCAAGAAACTAACTATAAGAAGAGCCACAATATTGACCACTTTGATCATTGGGTTGATAGCTGGTCCTGCTGTGTCTTTATAAGGATCACCTACGGTATCCCCCGTAACAGCTGCATGGTGAGCGTGTCCACCCTTACCACCGAAGTTACCATCTTCAATGTATTTTTTAGCATTGTCCCAAGCAGCCCCTCCAGAAGTCATCGAAATTGCCACGAAGAGTCCTGTCACTATTACTCCCACAAGAAGTCCTCCAAGAGCTTGGAGTCCCAAGAGCCACCAAACAAGCACAGGCACCGCTACAGGAAGAAGAGCAGGAACAACCATTAGCTTTTGAGCTACTGCGGTGACGATCTCAACCGCCTTACCGTAATCGGGCAGTGCTTTACCTTCCATAATCCCAGGTATTTCTTTGAACTGTCTCCTAACTTCCTCAACAACAGCATGTCCTGCCTTACCAACCGCTTCCATGGCCATAGATGCAAACAAGTAGGGAAGAAGTCCACCGATGAGGAGTCCAACTAAAACACTTGGATTAGAGAGATCGAAGGTAAGATTCTCAAGACCAATTTTTCCAAGTTCTTGAGTATACGAAGCAAAAAGCACTGTGGCAGCAAGACCAGCAGAAGCGATGGCGTAACCTTTTGTGACAGCCTTAGTAGTATTACCAACGGCATCAAGTGGGTCTGTGACATCTCGGACTTCTTTAGGAAGTTCTGCCATTTCGGCAATTCCTCCAGCGTTATCCGTAATCGGACCAAAGGCATCAATGGAGAGTACGATCCCAGCGAGGGAGAGCATGGCCATGACAGCAACTGCTATGCCGTAGAGTCCCGCAAAATGATATGAACTTAAAATCCCCGCAATAATTAGTAAAACCGGCATCGCCGTTGCTTGCATAGAAACAGCGAGTCCAATAATTATATTGGTTCCGTGTCCGGTGGTGCTAGCTTTAGCGATAGACTGGACGGGCTTGTTCGATTTGCCAGTATAGTAGTCAGTAATAAGAAACATTCCGACCGTTACAGCAACACCAACAAGGGTGCAGAAGAAAAGATTTATCGCCTCAAACTTCCCATTGCCAGCCATGAGCTTCATGGTAATTGGATAGAAGGTCGCCACAGATAGAACAATGGCAGCAATCAAACCTTTGTATAAGGTTCTCATTATTGTGTTCTTGCTCCCTCCTCTAACAAAGAAAATGGAGACGGCACAAGCGATGAGAGCCGCAGCCCCCATAGCAAGTGGATATACTAATGCATTAGAGAATCCTGGAAGAATTAAAGAGCCTAGAAGCATCACGGCTACGGCCGAGACAACATACGTTTCGAATAGGTCCGCACTTGTGCCAATGAGATCTCCAGCAAAATCTCCTGCGTTATCAGCGATGACAGCTGGATTCCTCGGATCATCCTCTGGGATTCCCGCCTCAATTTTACCCACCAAATCTGCGCCCACATCTGCCCCCTTGGTGAAAATTCCTCCTCCTAGACGAGCGAAGACCGAAATGAGGGATGCGCCAAAAGCGAGCCCAATCATTGCGCCCAAATCTTTTGTAATCCAATAAAAAATAGTTACGGAAAGAAGGGCAAGAGCAGGAACAGCAATCCCCGTGATGGAACCAGCTCTGAAGGCAACCTTGAGAGCCTTCTCTATTCCTCCTCGAGCTGCTTCCGTCGTTCGTGCATTAGCCCTAGTGCCTGTAGCCATAGCAATATACCCCGAGAAAGCAGAGAGAAAAGCTCCAAGAATAAACCCAGCTGCCACTACCCAAGAGAGATACAAACCAAGAAAGAGTCCAACAACAATTGCCACAATCGCAATAACTTTGTACTGACGTGTGAGATATGCCTCTGTTGCTGTCCGAATGGCAAGAGATATCTGAGCCATCTTGTCATTGCCATCTGGCAAAGAAAGCAATTGAAAGGTGAGAGCTCCGCTAAAAACCAAAGCTAAGACACCAGCGATAATCGTCCAAAGAATTATTGTTGATTCCATTTTTATTAATTAATTATTATTCCTTTATAACAGGAGCTTCGGCCGTTGCAAGTTCTTCCCCCTTAGCAGACTGGATATCTATCTTCCACCCAGTAAGCTTGGCTGCCAAGCGCACATTCTGTCCGCCCTTACCAATAGCTAAAGATTGCTCGGATTCAGAGACGTGCACGATGGCAGTCTTTTGTTCATCATTTATTTCAATATCCATTATCTTGGCTGGGGACAAAGCCTCCTCAATAAACTTCTTTGAGTCCTCGTTCCACTCAATGACATCAATCTTCTCTCCGCGAAGTTCGCTCATCACAGTAGAGACACGTACTCCTCGTTGACCGACAAGTGCCCCAACTGGGTCAATGTGAGAGTCGAGAGCTTGGGCAGCAATCTTTGATCGGTAACCAGCTTCGCGAGCTACAGCCTTTATGACAATAGAGCCATTTGCCAGTTCTGGTGCCTCTGCCTCAAATAATTTTTCCAAAAATTTTGGATGTGAGCGCGACAATCTCAAAAATATTCCTCGAGGGGACTCCTCCACGCGGTAGAGATATGCCCGAACTCTTTCTCCCTGACCAAATCTCTCTCCTGGAATCTGCTCCTCATAAGGCAAGAGTCCCGGAGCGCGTCCGAGATCCACAAATATATTTCCTCTTTCTATTCTCTGAACTGTACCTGATACAATTGTGCCTTCCTTCGAGGAAAATTCGGTAACGAGATAATCTTTTTCCGCTTCGCGAATCTTTTGCATGATAACTTGCTTGGCAGTTTGCGCCGCGATGCGACCATAATCACCCTTAGACTCGATAGGGAAGACAACTTCGTCATCGACCTTGGCATCACGTTTCATCTTTTTGGCATCTTCAACAAGCATGTGCTGTTCTGGATTATAGAAAACTCTCTCATCTCCGTCAGCCAGTTCTGCTTCCTCGTCAAAGATAACCTTGGTGTCATCGACCACGTTCTTTACTTGGAAAAATTCAACCTGACCAGTTTTAATATCGAAAGTAGCACGAATAATCTGACCCTTCTTGCCGTACTCCTTTTTATAGGCAGTGGCGAGAGCCGCTTCTATAGCCTCAATAATTTTGGCACGAGGAATACCACGAACTTCTTCAAGCTCGCCGAGTACAGAATTGATGACTTTGAGATCAAACATAATTTTTTAAAAATTAATCCCGCCAAAGGCGGGTCTTACCAAACAGCACTTATTACCCCTCTATTATATACATATAGCCTCCAATTTGTCAAATCTATCTTTTAGAGTGGAATTTTTTGTGGGTTTCGCGGAGGCCCTTGTCTGTTATATGTGTGTAAATTTGAGTGGTGGAGATGTTGGCGTGACCGAGAAGCATTTGGACAGAACGCAAGTCCGCTCCGTTACTTAGGAGGTCTGTAGCGAAGGAGTGGCGAATGACGTGGGGTGTAACTTTTTTGGAAATACCAGCCTTGATGGCGTGATGCTTTACGATTCTTTCTATAGACCTTCTGGTTAGAGGTTTGCCATCATCGTTTTTCTTTTTTCCCAGCTGGATAAAGAGGGCCTCGCTCATGTCTTTGCGTTTAGCCAAATAATTCTTAACCGCTCTTTCCGCTTCATCAGAAACAAAGACTACTCTGATTTTTCCTCCTTTCCCTCTGATAGAAAATTCTCCTGAAGAAAAATCAACATCAGTCGTGAGAGAGCAAAGTTCCGAAACACGAAGTCCTGTAGAGAAGAGGAGCTCAAGGATGGCTCTGTCACGCAAATCTTTAAGTTCATCTCCATCTGGAGACTTCAAAAGACGTGAGAGGTCTTGGGGTGAGATGAGATCAAGAGAGCGCTCAGAAATTTTTGCCAACTCTATTTGTTCTGGTGGCATCGATTTAATTTCTTTCTTAGCTAAAAACTTTAGGAAGGCGCGTAGCGCAATCATGTAATAGTTTTGAGTTTTCTTAGAGAGGGTAGCCCCTGTAGCACGATTGTTACCTGTACTTTGACGATTGAGCCAAAGTCGAAACTCTCGGACAACAGGTTCGGTAATCTCGGAAGCTTTATTAACTTTTGCAAAACCTAAAAAACGGGAGAGGTAGTGGTCATAATTTTCTATCGTCTTAACACTCCTCCCGCGCGATATTTCGGTGTATTCCAAAAACTCTCTTTTTAACTTTTCAATTTCTGAAGTACTACTCATTTTGCGACATTATAACATTCAATAAATTCCCCGAACGAGATTTGACAACCCCCCAGAATCAGCGTATAAATCACCCAGAACGTTATTTTCATCATTTCACCCATAACCCGAGGTTTGTGCATGTGAGCCATGAGCAAGGAGCAAAAGAGGTCCGGGCAACAGTCACGAAAGTTGTTCGGGACGGACAGAAGGTGCCGTACGTAGTTACGCGACCAGAGAAGGCTGACCTGCTCCCCGAAGGGAGCAAGTCAATCACCTTTGCGGTCAAGGACTGGTCAGGAAGGCAGAAGCCTCTCCATGGTCAGACTGTTGTACTGAGCAATATCGAGCAATTCCACAACGGCTGGCGAGCCCGCTCGGCTCGACCTGTCACACTCTGAGCAAGGAGCATCAATGAGCGCACGTACCACTACCCGCGACCCGCGGAAGCTCGTCTCGAACTTCGACGTTCGTGCGAGGCTCGATGATGACAGGGTCCTCTTCTTCGCCCAACTCTATGAGGCGGGTGTCGAGGTCGAACCTCTCATCATCACCGAAGAAGACCACATCATCGACGGTCGCCATCGTCGCGAAGGTGCACTCCTCGCGGATATGAAGGCCATCGAGGTCAAGATCACCCACGAGACCGACCGGGTGAAGCTCATCGGCGAGGCCTTCCGGAGAAACTACGGTGGTCCGCTTCCGCCGACCCACGAGGACATCGAACACACTGTCTCGGTCCTCCTCGGAATGAAGGTCGGGCAGAACGACATCATCGAGATCCTCAGTCTGCCTCGCAAGATCGTTCGGCGACTCATCGCCGACGTCATCTCCAAGGACATTCAGGCCCGGAAGCGTCGTGCAGTTCACGCCGTGCTCGAGGGCGGTCTGACCGTGCCGAAGGCGGCCGAGCAGTTCGGCCTCGACGAGAAAGTTCTCCGACAGAACCTCGGCGGCGAGAAGCGCAAGAAGTCCCAGATGGGCCTCGGGGAACTCAAGTCCCGCCTCTCGCGCGAGCAGCTCTCTCAGTCGAAGAAGAACGGGGAGCTAATCAAGCGGTCCATCGACAACTACAAGGACGGCGAGGCCACCGAGAGCTTCGTCGGCGAAGTCATCGATCATCTCCTGCGCCTCAACAGCCAGGCCCGTGGTCGGCTCGAGGACTGGATGAAGCGCTTCAATGCGGCTCGTGGCAAGACCACCGACTCGGAAAAGAAGCGGGGCAAGCCGTCTTCGAAGATGCCCAAGAAGGATAAGGCGACCAAGTCGGTCACCAAGTCTTCCGGGAAGTCGATGACGGGCAAGTTGGCTCTGAAGAAGATGGGGCTCGACTGACATGGCCGAAAATCGGCTCAGCCACGAGGCCTTCTTTCTTCGAGCGATCGAGACTCTTAAGCCGGAAGGACGTGAGGGAGTTCACACCGTCTTTTCCGGCTTCAATGAGGCCTTCCGGGATTATTTTCCCGGAGATGACCCAGTCGTGGTCATGAAGAGTCTCGCCGAAGCCGGCAAGATCAAGCTTCGCACAGCTCGAGGCGGGGCAGTGATTTACCCACCTGACTTCGAACTTCCCAACCCGAAGTCGGCCAAGGACGTCCTCGGAAAGATGGGTGTCACCAAGTAACAAAATAAATGATGTATGGGCCCGAGAGATTTTCTCGGGCCTTTTCTTATCCAAAGTCGCAAGCTCTTTGATTTTTTATGCATTTGAGTTAGTATCGCCTGAGGCCCCAACACGGAGAGGTTGATGCTCCACGATTTTGTCGTCCCGCTCCCGCTGTTTGAGTTCCTGAGGTTCGCCGTCATATTTGTGGCGATCTTCGTTCTTCTCGGCTTTGGGCTTGTCCGCTTCATCGACAACCTCAAGGCTATCACCTCCGTCACCAACGACCGCTAAGCAAGCGGTCTTTTCATTGCCCTGCAGGACTTGCAAAGTGAGGCGAGCTAATTTATTTCATTTACTTCCACACTCCATTTATTAGTCTCTCTTTCTTCTCTTTAGTCCATCCTTTTATTTGCGACTCCCGCTTTCTGGCCGAGGATTTATCTAAAAATCTTCCCGATACATATACAAGACTGAATGGTCCTTGTTCTTTAGCCATTTGAGATCCTTCTCCCGAATTATGTTTGACAATTCTAGCGTCCGGATTAGTAGTAATCCCAGTATAGAGATGCTTGTATCGAGATTCTGCGATATAAACATACCAAGACATTTAATGATTATACGCCCTTCGACTCACTACGTTCGCTCAGGGTACTTCTCCTCGCTCGAAATAACGCCGGATGTTTACACTGAGCGAGCTTGACGAAGCGAGTCGAAGTGTGCTATTATCAATACGTGATTTCGAAGACAAAAAAAGCCCGCGTGATGAAGGAAGTCCGTGTCCACGACAAGGACACTGGCTCTCCTGAAGCGCAAATTTCAATACTTACAGCCCGCATCGAGGAGCTTGCTTCTCATTTGAAGAAAAATCAGAAGGACAATCACTCACGTCGCGGACTTCTCGGCCTTGTCGCAAGTCGTCAGGCTCATTTGAAATATTTGGAGAAAAAGTTTCCTAAACGTCACGCCTCTCTCACAAAAAAGTTGGGTCTTCGCAAGTCAGCATAAGGAGCTTCTAGCTACTAGGTTCTAGGTGCTAGCTTAGATCCCAGAATTTAAAACTAGAAGCAAGAAGCTATTAACTAATACCTAATTTATATGAGTGTTATCAAACACAAAGCCCAGCGTGTAGGCATTTTTATTGACACGCAAAATCTTTACCACTCAGCCAAGAATCTCTACCATGCCAAAGCAAATTTTGGCGCCATCATCAAGGATGCTTTAGACGGAAGAGTTTTGGTTCGAGCCATTGCCTATGTAGCAACTACGGAAGCAGGAGATGAGAAGGCCTTCTTCGAAGCGCTTTCTAAGGTCGGTATCGAAACACGAACCAAACCACTGCAAATCTTTGTAGGCGGTGCAAAAAAAGCCAATTGGGATATTGATCTCGCAATGGATGCCGTTCGCCTAGCCCCAAAGCTCGACACTATCATCATTGCTTCTGGCGATGGCGACTTTGTTTCTTTAATAGATTATCTAAAGAACACCCACGGTACTCAAGTCGAAGTGGTTTCCTTTGGAAAGTCATCTTCTTCAAAATTAATCGAGGCCACGGATGATTTTCTGGATCTTGATTTGAACCCCAAAAAATATCTTCTAGGGTTTGAAGAGAGACGCCCACAAAGAAGAACAAGTCAAACTCGCACAGCAGAATCAGAGTAATCCCATTTGAGGTAGAATTAAACAAATGGATCCTAACCCTATAAAAATTACAGAGGATGGAACTTTAGAAAATTCTCCAGCCAAAAACATAGCTTCTAATAGAGTTGACTCCCGCATATCTCAGACTGAAAACGTCTCACAAGAAACACCTCCGACAGAACCAAACCACCTAAAACAAATACGCACTTTCGAAGGTGATGTTGCCGAGGCGATAAAAAACCAGAATGAGTCTCTGATTTCTATTCAACGCGCAGAGGAAAAAAAGAGAGAGGCTATGGGAGTGTTTACCCCAGGGTCTTCGAGAGACGAGAGTCATGCTACAAACTGGAGGCCTCTCTTTTTTTCTATCTTTACAATCATCTTTATTGTCGGAGGTGGGTACGGCGCATATTATGCGTGGAACACTTACAGCGAAAAGACGGCCCCCCCACCTATTAATACCCCAATCAATCAATTCATCGGCGCAACCAACGTTGTCAATGTTGATGCGTCCGTTTTAGGTAGACAAGCCACAATCGATTTTGTAAGAGATGCTAGAGCAATAGACAGGGGAGCGACTTCCCTTGAACAAATAGAGCTTAAGAGAGGTGGGGAACCTGCATCAGAACTTCTTGCCACGGCAGACTTCCTAACTCGTTTGGACTCTCATGCCCCTAAGCCTCTTGTCCGCTCTTTTAACACTCTCTTTATGTTCGGAATCTTGGGTTCAAATCCAGCTCACACAATTTTGCTTATAAAACTTGATTCATTCGAGAACGCCTTCCCCGGCATGCTCGATTGGGAACCACGGATGGTAGAGGACATCCTTCCACTTTTTGCAGAGGAAGAAGCTTTGAGCAAAGTACCGACTTCAAGCACCTTTAGCGACAAAACAATCCAAAATCATGATGCAAGGTTTCTAAAAAATTCAGACGGACAAACTGTTTTAATCTACGGCTTCTTCGACAACTCCATGCTCATCATCACAGATGAGGAAAACACCTTCCGGACTGTGTTGAACCGCCTCCAATCTGAGAAGCTTTCCCGATAGGGAGGCATCTGGTAGAATGCTTCTATGAGTATTGATATAGAGCATTTCAAACAGAAACTAGAAGAGGAAAAGACAGGACTCGAATCACAACTTTCTCTTGTGGCAACTAGAGATCCGGCTAATCCTTTAGATTGGGAGCCAAAATCTGTCGAACATGACTCCTCCCTCGCTGACGAGAACACTGCCGCCGACTCAATCGAAGATTATGAGGACAATATTGCTGTCGTAAACTCTCTCGAAACAAGATATAGAGATGTAATAAGTGGCCTAGATAAAATTAGAGAGAACTCATACGGAAAATGCCAGATTTGTGGAAAAGATATTGAGGTTGATAGACTCGAAGCTAACCCAGCCGCCCGCACTTGCAAAGAACACATAAACTCCCTTTAAGCTTCTGTATAATATTGGGATGGGAGTTTCTAAAGTTACGAGTGCACAAACCAACCTTTTGTCTGTCTACGCTGTTGAAGTAGAGACAGATCTCTCGAGGGGCTTATATGCTTTTTCTGTTATTGGTCTCCCAGACCAAGCGGTTGAGGAGGCAAAAGATAGAGTCGGAGCTGCAATCAAAAATACTGGTCTTACTAGTCCAAAGCAGAAAAATCAAAAAATAGTTATCTCTTTAGCCCCCGCAGCAGTAGAAAAATCTGGACCAGCCTTTGACCTTGCAATTGCTCTCTCATATTTGCTTGCAGCAGAAGAAATTGACTTCGATCCCAAAAACAAATTATTTTTGGGAGAACTTTCACTCGATGGATCGCTCCGCTCCGTGCGTGGAGTCCTACCTGTGGCAAAATTTGCAAAAGAGGAAGGGTTCAAAGAAATTTTTGTACCAAAAGAAAATGCCAAAGAGGCGGCTCTCATCGATGGCTTGACTGTTTATGGATTAGAAAATCTCAAGGAACTTCTGGCACATCTTTCTGGAGAAAAACTTTTGAAACCTACTCCCCACACCAAATTTGCCAAAAGTGAACAAAAATTCTCGGTCGACTTTGCTGATGTGAAGGGACAAGAGAGAGCCAAGCGTGGTCTTCTTATCGCCGCTGCTGGTGGGCACAACGTAGCGATGTACGGACCTCCTGGCACAGGCAAAACCATGCTTGCCAAAGCCTTCGCAGGTATTTTGCCCGAACTCACTTTTGATGAAGCGCTTGAAGCTACTAGCATTTATTCTGTGGCTGGAGCCTTAGGTGGCTTCATCACCAACCCTCCATTTCGCTCTCCGCACCACACTTCTTCCTATGTTTCGCTCGTTGGTGGTGGAGCTACACCAAAACCGGGAGAAATAACGCTGGCTCATAGAGGAGTGCTTTTTATGGACGAATTTCCAGAATTTGAGAGGAGAGTGATAGAGAGTTTGCGACAGCCGTTGGAAGATAAGATCATTACCGTAGCTCGTGCTAAAGGCACAGCTCGCTTTCCTGCAGATGTTATCCTCGTCGCCGCCATGAATCCGTGTCAATGTGGGAATTTTGGTTTCCGCGGTAAACAATGCATCTGTACTCCAAGTGCCTTACAAAGATATCGGAGAAAAATGTCAGGCCCTATTGTAGACCGTATAGATATTTGGCTTGAGGTTGACAGGGTTTTGCCACACGATCTCTCCGATGGGCCAGAAGGGTCGGGGAGTTTTGTTTATAGGAAAAAAGTTTCAGACGCTCGCGAAGTTCAGAGAGAACGTTTCAGTGAAACAAAAAATAAATTATCTAAAAATTCTGACATGAGCGCTCGCGATCTTATTACTCTCGTACCACTTTCTACCGAAGCCAGACAAACCTTAAATATGGCAGCAGAGAGATTAAACTTTTCTCCCCGTGTTTATCACCGAATGCTTAAAGTAGCTCGCACCATAGCTGATTTGGAGAGCTCCAAAGAAATTACTCGCGACCACATCCTCGAAGCAGTCGAGTATCGTCCCAAGAAATTTGATATGTAACTAGCGTTTGTAGCTCGCAAGCTCGCTAGAATGGGTTCCGAGCTCCTCTAACCTCAAAATGCAGGTGTGGGCCGGTAGATTTGCCGGAGTTACCGAGTTTGCCAATAATCTGACCCTGGTCAACTCTTTCCCCTGATGAAACATTTACAGATAAAAGATGTCCGTAGAGAGTCTGGGTGCCGTTTGAGTGGCTCACAACAATATAGAGGCCATAACCACCATTGTATCCACTCGTACGAGCAGCGATTACAATACCATCAGCCGAGGCTAGAACAGGAGTGCCTGGAGGCAACCCCCCAAAATCAATACCATTGTGTCCGTGAAGGCCCTGTGTTTTTCTACCACCCTGCACCGGACGAATAAAGTATCCTGATGCCACCGTCGAATTTGAGCCAGAATATACTGGAGAACTTGCCGAGACTGTTTTTATCTCACCATCTGGCACTATCACCTCATCTCCAATCGCAAGTTTTGAGCTAGAGGTTAGGCCGTTGTATGAAGTTATATCAGCGACATCTGCGTTATATTTTTTAGCAATCGATTGGACAGTATCTCCCTTTGAAACGATGTGCTTAACCCCCGAAATAGGGAGGATAATGAGACTTTGCCCAGGAGTTATACGACCTCCCTTAATGTCGTTGGCCCAAGCAATGGTGTTGACTGACACCCCGAACATCTTGGCAATAACCGAGAGCGAGTCACCCTGACGCACTATATATGTAGAAATTTGACCATTCCCAGTTACACCAAACTCAGTAAAGGTACTACCACTAACCGGAGTTTCTGCCATAAGGGCACTATTGTCCACCACAGCAATTTTGTTACCGAGGCTAAATGACGAACTCAAGTTTAAGTGCCCCTTCAAAAGTTCAATGGTTTGGGAATTTTGGGAACTAACAACCTTAGGTTCGCGAAAGAGCCTGTCTCCCTGAGCTCTAATGACCCCAGAACCAGCCACTGTCATCAATACAAAAAGGCCGATGAAGAGGCTCCCCCGAATTGACTTTCCAAAATGAGACTGAGAAAACCTCTTTATAAACGATGGGTTAAATTTCTAGGATTCCGTACGGCCGTAACTACTTTGCTGTCGTACCGTCTATTATAACAAAGAGGAGGCTCTTGTGGAAGAGCTTTTTGTGGTGCTGTGTATATTGCCAATACATTAAAAAAGCGAGCAAATAAGCCACTTTTAACAAAATCTGCTATGATGTGGCCATGGAACTAGGGGGTTTAAATGCTAAACAAAAGGAGGCGGTGGAGGCTACGGAGGGCCCCCTTTTGATATTGGCAGGAGCTGGAGCGGGGAAGACCAAGACCATAACTGAACGGATTAGACATTTGATACGTAAGGGAGTCGCCCCATCTTCAATTCTGGCCATTACTTTTACCAACAAGGCAGCCGAGGAGATGAGAGAGAGGGTGAGCAAGATGCTTGCCCTAGACAAAGACCTAAATAGACCAGTGTCAATGAACGAGAGACCATTCATCTCAACCTTCCACTCCTTAGGTGTTCATATTTTGAAGGAAAACAGTCAAAGGCTTGAGCTTCCAAGACACTTCGCTATTTTTGACAAGGATGACTCCAAGCGTGCGGTTAAGGAGGCTCTCGTTAATGCAGGTCTAGACCCAAAGACTCACGAGCCAGAAAGAATTTTAGGAATAATTTCAAAAGAGAAGGGGCGAGACACAACCTTTAGCGAATATGCGGAGCATGCAGAGGGAGGATACTTTACTTCTGTGGTGGCCGATATTTGGCGGGAATACGAAAATATTTTAAAAAGAGATAATGCCCTAGATTTTGATGACCTGCTTTTGAAAACAGTTCGCCTACTCCGAACAAATGACCTTGTGCGAGAACATTACAAAAAAATCTGGAAGTATATACACATAGATGAGTACCAAGATACAAACAAAGTGCAGTATGAAATCGTCAAACTCTTGGTTGGGAAGACTCACAATATTGCTGTGGTTGGTGATATCGACCAAAACATTTATTCTTGGCGAGGGGCAGATATACAAAATATCTTAAAATTTGAAAAGGATTACCCCGAAGCAAAAATCATTTTACTTGAAGAAAACTACCGTTCGACTAAAACAATCCTAGAAGCTGCCAACCTCATCATAAAGAAAAATAAAATTAGAGTAGAGAAAAATCTGTTCACTAGCAATTCCGAAGGGGAGAAGATGGGCATCCTTTCTGCTTTTGACGAAGTGTCGGAGGCAGAATTTGTCGCAATAAAGTCTCTTGAACTTATCAACTCCGGCAAAAATCCAGAGGAAATTGCAGTGCTTTACCGTGCAAACTTTCAATCTAGAGTTTTAGAGGAAGCGTTTATTCGCCATAAAATTCCGTATCAACTTTTGGGTACTAGGTTTTTTGAAAGAAAAGAAATCAAAGATATTCTTTCATACCTAAGAGCTGGATTAAACCAAGATTGTCTATCAGACGTGAAAAGGATTATTAATGTGCCCACTAGAGGGATTGGTAAAACTACTGTAGTCAAACTTTTTGCTAACGATGTAGGTTCTCTACCTGCCAGCACAAGACAAAAAATTGCTGATTTCAAAAAACTTTTAGCATCTATTGGGGCAAAAACTAAGGAAGTTAAACCGAGCGAAGTTGTGAGCTTTATCATCAAATCAAGTGGGCTTGAAGAAGAGTGGAAGAAGGGAGGAGATGAAGAACTCGATAGGTTAGAAAACGCCTACGAGCTTGTGGCTTTTGCTACAAGATACGATCACCTAGACCAAGAGGTGGGAGTGGAATCATTTTTGACCGATGCAGCACTTCAAAGCGATCAAGATGAGCTTAAGGAGGAGAGAAGTGGAGTGAGACTGATGACAGTCCACGCATCAAAGGGGCTCGAGTTTGACGTAGTCTTCATTTCAGGGCTTGAGGATGGCCTCTTTCCTCATGAAAAAATCACTAGAGAAAATATTACTCCAGAAGAAAGTGAGGAGGAGAGGAGACTTTTTTACGTTGCTATCACTAGAGCCAGAAAAAAAGTTTTTCTTTCATACTCTCAAGTCCGCACTGTCTTTGGGGAAAGGAGGGTAAATATCCCTTCAGAATTTATTTTTGACATACCAGAAAATTTAACCGAGGAAGTCGACTGGGCGGAGGAAGATGTGCCAAGAGTAGAAAGGCGCAAAAATATATTATTTGATATAGACTTTTAGTATGTGGGCAAAAAAATCACTCGGGCAACATTTTTTAAAATCTGAGAAGGCCCTAAACTCTATCGTTAAAGCTGGAGATGTTAGAAATACGGATACAGTTTTAGAAATTGGTCCAGGTCAGGGAGCCCTCACGGAAAAGCTTCTAGCTACTAGCTGCAAAGTGCTAGCAATTGAGAAAGATGATGGGTTGGTAGAAGAGTTGAAAGAGAAATTTAAAATAGAAATAGAAAATGGAAAACTCAAATTAATTCATGGAGATATTCTTGAATTTGATTTGTCTAAGCTAGAAGCTAACAACTATAAGCTAGTAGCTAACATCCCCTACAACATTACTGGGGCGATATTCAGAAAATTTCTCTCCGCAGAACACCAACCGAGTAGAATGGTTCTGTTAGTACAGAAGGAAGTCGCGGAAAGAATTGTGGCGAAGGATAAAAAAGAGAGCATTCTTTCGATATCAGTAAAAGTTTACGGAAATCCAAAATACATAGAGAAAGTTCTGGCCGGCTCCTTTACTCCTGCCCCAACTGTCGATTCGGCCATACTACTAGTTGAGAACATTTCAAAGAGTTTTTTTGAAAAATTCTCTGAAGACGACTTCTTCAGTCTTTTGAAGGCTGGCTTCGCTTCCAAACGCAAAAAGCTCTCTTCTAACCTAAGTCTTTTGTTTCCGAAAGAGAAGGTTCAGGAGACTTTCGCCCAGCTTAGCATTGACCCCAATACAAGGGCAGAGGATATCGAACTTCAAACATGGAAGGATCTAGCCTCAAAACTCCTATAAACCTTCCTAACATTTTCTATTAAGGTTTTCGTATCCACTCTTGGGCCAGAAGCTACGAATTATGGCTCAATGCTCTGCTATAATTTACTCAATATGCGATTCCGCATTCTATCGGCTCTTTTGCTCTCGATTGTCCTAATCGTTGGAGCTACTTGGTTAAGATTTGATGTTAATAAACCGACAGAGGTACCTCTCATTTCTGCAGAAAATAAACCCCTGCCTGACACAGACACTTATGTCCCAACAGCAGAAGCAGACTTGAGTAACTCAGAGAACATTCCTACTGAAGAAGTTACGACGGCAGGACTCGTCGCCAGACAACTTGTGCTTGATTACGTAGATCTTGCTGCCAATGGGCGAGCCACAACAGAAAATCTTGATGCTCTGGTAGATAAATATATAAGCAAAATACCAACTCTAAACACCTCCGTATCCATAAAATCAAGTGATCTCAAAGAAGTGGTGGACTCACCAAAAAACTTTCAAGAGTATGCCGATTATATGTTCAAGATTAATGAAGACTTTGGCTCTGTAATGAATAAGGCGTACAGAAACGGGAACATTAGTGACATCGGACCCGGACTATCCACTTTTACTCAAGTCGTAGGCCAAGCTTATAACAACGCTGCAACTAAATTAAAAAATATACCAGTACCATCCTCGATGGCTTCTAGCCATTTGGAATTGGTGAACAGCTATCTCTCGAGCGCAGGGGCAATGGACTCAATTTCTAAAACCGAGAAAGATTCAGCAATAGCTTTCGCAGGAGTCATCACTTTAAACAACAACATCAATAACGAAGCGGGAATTTTGAACGAAATCTTCCAAACATTAAACTCACATGGAATACAGTTCTAAATCTACATTTGGTAAGCGTCTAGCCTCATTCCTGTTGGTTTTCGTCCTCGTCTCTTCCACTATCCTTCCAGCACTTTCTCAGCCCGCACAAGCGCAAGGAATTCCAATCATGAACATATACCAAGATGTGCTTCGACCCGTTCTTAAAACAGTTGCTCAATTGATTGCAAAAAAGATGCTCGACGAAATGGTGAGGTCAAGCATCCAGTGGGCTAACACTGGTTTTGAGGGGGGGCCTGCATTCGTTACTAATCCAGCCCAATTCTTTAGTGGGATTGCGGACGGGGTGGCAGGAGACTACATCATGAATGATGCTAACTTTGGGTTTCTTTGTTCACCTTTTCAGGCCCAGATTAGACTTTCTATAAGAAATGCCTACGCTGGCCCAGCATACAGCCCGCAATGTACCCTAAGCGAAATCGCTGACAACATAGAGGGGTTTTATGAAAACTTCTCCGAGGGAGGATGGGACACATGGTTTGCCATGACCCAAAATGATATGAACAACCCGTATGGGGCATACATAGAAATAACAGGAGATCTCGACGCACGTATTGCTGAACGTCTAAATATCGAGGATAAGAAATTGGGCTGGAGTTCTGGATTCAAAAGTAAGGGTGATTGTGTGAGATATGACAATGCCAGTGCTGGAGGAGATGAGGCTAATGCTGGCGACCTTGACTACGATCCTGGGCAATCAGTTGGGACTGGAGAATGTATTGAATACGGTCCAGACAAAACACCGGGGAAAGTTATTGCTGATCAGGTAAACAAATCGCTCGGAGTTGGGGTGGACAAATTAGTATCAGCCAAAGAGATAGACGAACTGATTAGTGCCTTTGCAACGGGACTTCTCAGTAGATTTGTCTTTGGGCCACAAGGACTCTTTAGTTCGAATTCTAACGATTACAACCCCCAAGAGCCTCCACCAGTAGACGGTCGCCCACCACTTCCAACTTGGATTCCTTGTGCTAATGAGGGGGAGAGATGTGAGTTTCGTGGGACTGCGCAAGTACGGTTTGGGTCAAGTGGAATATACAACACCATGACCCTTACTAGTGGGACAGAGTGCACAATTGCAATCTTCGGAGATCCAGCTCCAGGAAAAACTAAGGGATGCGAATATTCTTATGCTACACAAGGCTCTGGCACACATCCACCACTTAAAGTGTCCTGCCGACCCACAATAGCCAGCGCCCCACTTGATGAATCTATTCCCGTATACGACGGAAGAGACGGAGTTGGAGACGCATCGAACATGCTAGCGGCGACAGCAACCTGGGTGGCTACAATTTCTGGTGGGTCAGGTAGAATCGCGAAAATAGCTTGGGGGGATCTCCAGTGGGATGATACTCGAACAGGATTCTGGGAAAAACCATTTGCTGGAGGTGGTAATTGGTGGAGAGAGTTCCCCATGGCCTCAAGCACTGACCCAGTAACAGGCATCACAACCCTAACTCAAAAAAGGCACTACATTGGGGGAGGTAATGCTGTCGAACATAGTAGAAATGCCAATCTCACGGTAATCGATTCTGACCCTCTTGTGTCGCCTGTAATCGAGGCCTTTTGTATCGGACAGATCTTTATATTTAAGCCGTGAAAAAGTACTTCTCACATTTCTCAATTCCAATAGTCGCTGTTCTGGCAGTCATCCTTATCTATCCACATTCTGCGCATGCGGCAGGATGGTTAGATGGTGTACTAAACGTAACAGATTTATTGCTGAAACCTCTCGGATGGATATCCATTTTTCTCCTTCAGATTGTCACCTTGCTTACTTATCTTTCGGGAATGCTTTTGAATTATGTTGCTGATTTTACAGTTGTGAACATGGCAGCAAATATCAATGGCGACGTGGCAGCAAATATCAAGGGCATAGACATACAGGGGGCATGGTCAACAATTCGTGATGTATCAAACATGGGCTTTATTTTTATTTTGCTCTACGCTGGTATTCAACAAATACTCGGTATAGGTAAAGACACGAGGAAAACAATTATCACCGCTATCGTCATAGCTATCCTAATCAACTTTAGCCTCTTCTTCACTAAGGTGGTTATCGACACTTCCAACCTGCTTGCGATGACCTTCTATAGCGCGATGTCGCCCGGTGTCCTCGACCGAACCGCCCCAGATTTCCTTTCAAGATCTGGCATAGCCAACAGCATGATGGAACCATTGAAACTGACATCCATAATGGAAAAGGCAGGATCTTTAGATGGCAAGCAACTTATCATTATAGGAATATTTGGTTCTATCTTTTCTCTAGTAGCCTCTTTTGTTTTTGTTGCTGTGGCACTCATGCTCATAATCCGATTTGTCGTTCTAATTTTTGTAATGATTCTGTCTCCTCTTGCTTTCATGGGTTGGATCTTGCCACAATTCAAAAAAATTTGGGACAAGTGGTGGGATGCACTCGCGGGTCAAGCGTTTTTTGCCCCCATATATTTCATGCTGACATGGATTGTTATTAAGATCTCAAACAGTCTCCCAACTAGTGGGACACTCGCAGATGCCTTTGCTGGCACCGTAACGACAGGAGCTGATGGAGCTCTGTCGGCCTCTGCCTCGAGTGGAAGTATCGGACTTATCATGAACTTCATAGTGATTATTGTTTTTCTTGTCGCCTCTCTCATGATTGCAAAGGATTATGCCAACAAGGCTGGTCCTATCGTGGCAGGAATGAGTAAATGGGCAATGGGCGTCGCCGGTGGGGCAAGCTTCGGCCTAGCAGGCCGACTCGGACGAACCACCCTTGGTAGAAATGCAGAAGCAACTCTCAACAACCAACAACTTCTTGACAAAGCTAAGCAACAAAATATGGCCGGTAGAGTTGCCCGTCTCCAGCTTGCCGCTTCAAGAAAAGTTGCCGGTTCGAGCTTTGATGCGAGAGGAACAGCGCCGGGAGGACAACTTGGCGCAGGTAAAGCAGCAGGAACTGGCGGTTTTGCAAAATACAAAAAAGACAAAGCTGAAGAAAGCAAGAAAATAGCAGATAGTTTCAGACCATCAGACGAAGTCATTGATCAGGCAGAGCAAAAATTAGAAGGGGCAAGAAAAGCTGACACCCCAATCACTGATGAAGAATATAGAGAGGAATTCGTAAATAGGAAATCGAGAGAAAGATCTGCTCAAGAGGCTCAAGAAAAAGCGAAAGAAAAATTCGATGAATACCAAGCAGGAGTTAGCTCCGGTGCAATCCCTTACAATGCTGAAGTATTCAAAAATCACAAGGATTTGGTTACCCGAACGCAAAACGAATTAGCTGACGCTCAAAGAAGAGCTAGTGTACCAGTGTCAGGATTGAGAGAGGACATGGAAAAAGAGAGGAAGCAAACAAAAGATAGAGTAATTTCTGCTGCACAAGCCGAGGTTGACAAACTAAAGGGGGTTGATGACAACAGAGCAAAAGAAATGATCAGAGAAAAGATGAGGAAAGATGGTAAGAATGACACTGACATAAACAAATTCATCGGAGGCGACGACGGAAAAGCAGAAGTAGCGAGGTTAAAGAAGGAAAACAAAAGTGCTGGGGATCAGAGAAAAGAAGCCTACGCGACAACAGTTGAACGTTCGATTTGGGCAAAAATCGGCGGGTACAACAAGGCCGGAGCGGCAGCCATAAGAAAGAGCAAGAGTACCAAAGATAAACTTGTTGAAGCTGCCACAGCTTTGGCGAAAGAAGAAAAAGATAAGGAAGGGGGTGAATCTGGAACAACTCCGACGCCAACTCCTTCTCCTTCTCCTTCCGCGCCTCCTCCATCAACTCCGCCACCATCAACACCTAAACCATAATATGGAACAAGACTCTGACAAATTAATACAGGAGCAACTCAAGACTTTACCAATAGAGTTGCAAAGAGCTATCGCACTAACTCCATGGAGAAATTTTGTGGGGAATGTTGCGAGGGCAAATAATTTACAAGGGGACTCATTCAAAAATTTGGAGACAGAAGCAATGCTCGTGATTTACGGATTTGAAAATCAAAATGACTTTGTCGGAAACATTATGAGGGAACTATCTTTGGATATCTCACGCGCCACCATGATTGCAGGTACAGTAGACAAGCAGGTGTTCTCTAGAATTTCAAACAAGGCAAACGAACTCGCAAACGAAAAGCCAACGGACACCCTTCAATCTACTCAAAACAATGCAATAAAATCAACAACCCTAGCTCCGAGCGTCACGGTTGAGAATGACTTGCCAATGATAGTGCCAAACGAAAAAGCAAAAGTGGCTCTAACTTTTGAAGATAGAAAAAAACTGGTACCAAGTATTCCTGACAACAAGCATCATTACGAAGGAGGTAAGGACCCTTATAGGGAACAAATATGAGATTCCAGGTACCTCAATATATAGAAGTTGAAGACAAAATATTTGGGCCCCTAACCTTTAAGCAGTTCGTGTATATCGGAGGAGCTCTGGGTATCTCTGCCGTCCTTTTTAGTCTTTTGCCTAAAATTATTGCTATACCACTATCTATCCCTGTGGTGATGCTCGGCGCCGCTCTAGCCTTTTTTAAGGTCAACGACAGACCCTTTGCTCTTATGGTCGAGGACTTCATCAAATTCCACATTGGTTCCAAGCTCTACATTTGGAAGAAAGGGGCAAATGAGAAGAAGGAGGAAGCCGTAGCCACGGGCACTGGCTCACTCCAACAACTAACTGTCCCAAAACTTTCTGGCTCTAAATTGAAAGACTTAACCTTTGAGCTTGATGTTAAGAATCAATCTAATCCGGTGACCCCGAACCAGAACTAGTTCGGTTCGGGGCTACCCAGAACTGATCTGCGATCTAGTTCTGGGTGCGCGAATATGTTTTACGTATATTTATTAGAAAGCAGAGATAACCCAGATAAGCATTACATCGGTTATTCAACAGATCTAAAGAAGAGGATTGAGCGCCATAACAAACGCTTAGTTAGATCGACTAGAACATACTCACCTTGGAATATCATTTTTTATGAAGCATATCTATCACGATTTGATGCGAAGAGAAGGGAGAAGTATCTGAAAACTTCCCCAGGGCGTAAAGCTCTCAAACTTATGCTCAGATATAGCTTATCTAAAGAAGAAAATGAGATATAATTGAAGCTATGGTCTCCTCTGCTCCTACTCAATCCTTCGTACCTATAAAAGAAGTGCGTGACGGAATCATCATTGAGAAGAATGGTGGCATGCGCGCTATCCTTCTTGCTTCGTCTTTAAATTTCTCTCTCAAATCGGAGGACGAGAAGAGTGCCATCCTCCTACAATTCCAAGACTTTCTTAATTCTCTAGATTTTTCGGTCCAAATTGTCGTCCAATCTAGGAAACTCGACATCAGGCCATATCTTGACCTCTTGGAGGAGCAGAGCAAACTCCAGACCAACAGCTTGATGAAGTTACAAACAAGAGAGTATATCGAGTTCATCCAAAGTTTTACCGAATCGACAAACATCATGACCAAGAGCTTCTTCATTGTGGTGCCATATGATCCAGCTGTCATCGGTTCTGGTAAGGGAAATGGGATTGCCTCCTTCATAAGCAAGAAGCCAAAAGACAGAGCTGCGGCTAAAGAATCAAGTTTCGATGAAACACGCACTCAACTTGAGGAAAGGCTAGCTGTAGTCGAGCAGGGTCTTGTGCGTACTGGCATACGCATAGCTAGACTCGGCACAGACGAAGTTATTGAGCTTTTTTATAAGGCCTTCAACCCTGGGGAGACGGAGAAATCTGCAGTCAAAAAATAGCCATGTCATTTTTCAATTCACTACTTGGGAAAAAAGAGAAGGGGAGGACAGAGATACAATCTATTTTGCCACAAGAAGTCTTCGAAGCAGGAGTCCTAGAACTCAAGGACCTTATCGCTCCATCGGCCTTAAAAATTTCTCCAAGAGAGTTGGACTTGGGCGAAAAAATTCTAAGAAGCTTCTTTGTCATTTCTTATCCTCGTTTTCTTACTGAGGAGTGGTTCTCACCAATCCTTAACATGGATAAGGTTTTCGATGTATCCATATTCGTCCATCCCATTGAGACCGCCAAAATACTAAGACAATTCCAGAAAAAAGTGGCCGAAGTTGAGAGCCAGATACACTCAAGGGAGGAAAAGGGTCTTGTACGTGATCCAGTTCTCGACGTTGCTTACCAAGACCTTGAGAACTTGCGCGACCAACTACAGCAAGCACAGGAAAAGCTCTTTGATGTTGGTCTCTATATAACAATCTACGCTGACTCGGACCTTGAGCTAGACAAAATAGAGAACGAGATTAAATCAATCCTCGAAGCTAAGCTTGTGTATGTTAAGCCTGCCCTCTTCCAACAAGAGCAGGGGTTTAAATCTACACTGCCCCTAGGTGATGATCTTTTAGGAGTGCACTCCAAACTAAACTCTTCTCCTCTTTCATCACTTTTCCCATTTACTTCTTTCGACCTTACTTCTGACAAAGGAATTCTCTACGGCATCAATAGACACAACTCATCACTCGTCCTTTTCGACCGCTTCTCGCTTGAGAACTACAACTCTGTTATCTTCGCTAAATCTGGTGCCGGTAAGTCATATTGCACCAAGCTCGAAATTCTCCGTACTCTTATGTTCGATACCGAAGTCATCATCATTGACCCAGAAAAGGAGTACGAATACATGGCAGAAGCAGTGGGAGGAAGATACTTCAACATCTCTCTAAATTCTGAACACCACATTAACCCATTCGACCTTCCTATTCCTACAGCAGATGAGTCGGCGGCCAACATTTTGCGCTCAAACATTATTAACCTTGTCGGTCTCTTTCGTATCATGATGGGGGGACTTTCGGCCGAAGAGGACGCCATCATGGACCGTGCCATCACTGAAACTTATGCCTTAAAAGATATCACTGCTGACTCTGACTTTAGGAATGTCGAGCCTCCGCTTATGAGTGACTTTGAACTTGTGCTATCGGGGCTTGAGGGAGGGGAGTCGCTTGCCCAAAGATTAACCAAGTACACCAAGGGCACTTGGTCAGGCTTCATCAACCGACCAACCAATGTTGATATAAACAAAAAACTGGTTGTCTTCTCTCTACGAGACATGGAAGATGAGCTCAAACCTGTGGCTATGTACATTGTCACTCACTTCATTTGGAATTCAGTAAGAAGAGAGCTCAAAAAACGCTTACTGGTTATTGATGAGGCGTGGTGGATGATGAAGTCAGAGGACACTGCCTCCTTCCTCACTGGACTCGTCAAACGTGGTAGAAAATACTATTTAGGAGTTGCCACCATTACTCAAGATGTTGGAGACTTTTTGAAATCTCCCTATGGTCTGCCTATCATCACCAACTCGAGTATCCAAGTGCTTTTGAAACAGTCACCGACAAACATAGACAACCTGCAAAAGACTTTTAATCTCACGGATGAGGAAAAGTTTTTGTTACTTGAGTCGGATGTGGGGGAGGGAATCTTCTTTGCAGGCCTTAAACATGTGGCAATAAAAATTATCGCAAGCTATACCGAGGATCAAATTATTACCTCCGACCCCGGCCAAGTCTTAGCCCAAAAAAGAGCCAAGAGAGAGTTAGAAGAAG
>CAYHKS010000004.1:0-24628 GCA_964357345.1 uncultured Candidatus Saccharibacteria bacterium
GTCCGTCCATTGTTTGACGGGGGAAAGACTCTGGCCCTCCCACTCACCACCTTCACTGGAAAAGTGAATATCCACGGCAAGTGGGTTCCACGCTTTTGGCTAGTAAAGGGGCGGAAGGCAATCATTGCCCTCAAGTATTTCCGCGATCAGATGTATCCGACCGCCAAGTAAGGCGGTCTTTTTCATAAAAATTTAGGTGTAGAATTAACACAGACAAAAACTGGAGAAGAAATGTCTGCCAATGAAGTGTCCAAGCGACCAGAGGAATTGGTGAGAGAAAAATTTCCCAATGCCTTTGCAGATGATGATGAGGAGGAGCGCGTCGTCATCTACAGTTGCATTTCAAGAGGTTCGCAGGAGAAAATGTTCTTGGGAGCTGGTGATTGCCACTTCAGAGCTTGGGCAAATGCTCTTGCTCATATTAAGCTTAATAGCGAGCAACCTGCCGCCTAACCCGCGGCTTTTTTACTACGAACTTTCTGTAATTTTGTTATACTTTCAGTGATGCCTAGTTATAAAAGCGCCCAACTTGTCTTCTTCTTCGCTCTTGCATTGATAACAGCTGGTCTCTGCTTTCTCATTTTTAAGTCGTTTATCCCGACCCTTGCTATAGCAGCTATCTTTGCTGTTGTACTCTCACCCCTACACGAGAGACTAACCCGAACCTTTGGCCAAAGGAGGGGACTCTCCGCTTTAGTATTAACTCTTGTGGTGGTCATACTTGCGGTGTCCGTCATCTCCTTTCTTACAGCAAATATTTACCAAGAATCCCACAGCTTCTACCTCCGAGTACAAAGTGGAGAAACAGGAAGCTTTGAGGAAATTTCTCAAATTGTTGAGACAAAACTTAGCGGAATCTTCCCCAATTTACAAATTGATGTTCGTGCAATCGTAGATAAAATTTTTACTTGGGCTACCAATCACTTGGCCCCACTGGCCTCAGGCACTGCAAATATTTTCTTTAATATTTTACTTGCTACAGCGGCAGCATTTTTCTTCCTCAAGGACGGCACATACCTTCGAAAGATGTTAGTCTCCCTCTCTCCACTTAAGGATCAGCATGACGATGAGATACTTTCAAGACTCTCTGTGACGATAAATTCAGTCGTGCGTGGCTCACTTCTCATCGCTGCCATCCAGGGCACGTTGGTTGGACTTGGTTTCTTTATTTTTGGGGTTCCAGAGGCCTTTCTTTGGGGGACAGTGGCAGCTGTTACCGCTCTCATTCCTGGTGTTGGCACGGCACTAGTACTCATACCTGGGATTGCCTTCCTTTTCCTTACGGGGCACACTAGCGTAGCTTTAGGTCTTCTCATTTGGAGCGCCATTATTGTGGGCATGGTAGATAACTTTTTAGCACCATATCTCTATGGAAGGGCGAGTAGGGTACACCCATTTCTCATGTTTCTTTCTGTCATTGGAGGTATCTCTGCCTTTGGTGTGGCAGGTTTTGTCTTTGGGCCTGTACTTATGAGTCTCGCCTTTACTCTTACAGATATTTACAAGTTGATTGTTCCCAAGCAAGCAGAGTAGATGCCTCACATACACGAAAAGATAGACTTCACCGTTGAAGTTTTCATTGTTCACAAAAATAGAGTTTTATTACGATTGCATGATAAATATAGAATTTGGCTTTCTGTTGGTGGCCACATCGAGTTGGACGAAGATCCTAATCAGGCTGCTATCAGAGAAGTCAAGGAAGAAGTTGGGCTAGACATAGAACTTGTAGACTCGAGAAAATTTAAAGGAAAAAATAGTGAGTACGAAGAATTGATTGCTCCTGTAGGAATGGATAGACATAGAATTTCTGATACTCACGAACACATAACGTTTATATATTTTGCTAAAGCTAAAACAGACAAAGTTATTCCAGAGAAGGAAACCGACCAATGGAAATGGTGTGAAAGAGATGAGATAGAAAAATTAGATAACATTCGTCCAAATGTTATCTTCTACGCCAAACGAGCTCTCAGTGAAGTGATTTGACATTGACTAATAAATAGTGCAGAATCAAATTTAGAACCCGAACTGGAGCTATCGATGGCAAAAGGGAAGACGATTACCATCACGGTATCTGAGCTTCGCGCTCATCTGCCGGAGATTCTCCACAGAGTTCTGCTCAAGGGAGAGACCTTCATCATCACGAAACATGGGCTTCCGTTTGCCCAACTGCGCCCTCTGAACAAGAAGGAGCGTAGTGTACACATCAGGTTCGTAAGCGAGGAGTTCGAAGACCTCACCCGCTAACACAGTGGTCACTCTCACGAGGATGCCATGGACCAGAATCCCGATGACAGCTGGGATCCGAACATGTACCAAGGTAGGACTCGTCAGCAGGTCGAGGCATCGGCCAAGGGTGTTGTGGTTGCTTTGTTCGGCTTCGTTGCTGTTGTTGTACTCTACATCCTGTACCTCGCGCTCATGTGATTCGAATCGCAACCGCCACCTAGTTCAGGTGGCTTTTTCATTTATCCTGAGCTTGTCGAAGGGTTTGACGAAGTCTTGGGGGCGAGTAAAGTTAATTTTAGAAATGTCCAACTAAAAGGAGCTGTATGGTGGACAAAAGTCAGATTGTAGCCATGAACGGAGACTGTCCTGAGTGTGGACATCGACCAGGATCAATCTCTTTTGTTAACAACCAGCTTAGGACTAACTGCTGCGGAGTGATTCTCCGAGTTGTTCTAAAGTCGGAGGACACGGCAACCGAGAGACCAAACGGAAGCTTTCGCGAATGGTCAATCCGCATGAGCAGACTCAACTACGAAGCTGGTCAACCGCCACCATCCGCCACCTGATTCTAGGTGGCTTTTTCATTGCAATCTATTCTCAAATTCTCAAGAATACTAGAATAGATTTATTGGAGTTGAACTTGAGCTAAGAGGGGAGTAGAGTGGAATAAGAAACTCAAACGAGGAGTACTTGTGCCCCCAAGCACTAAGGAATCGCCAGTTATCCGCATGGAAAGTGGTCTCCAGATACCGTCACTCCTCGAGTTCATCGCTGAATCAACGAGGGAACTCCAACAATTCCTTCGCGACAATCACCTCATCGCTCCAGAACGTCTGATGATCACGGTCCCAGCCTACAAGGTGGCTGTCGGGACTCTTCTGCTTCTTGCGGGGGAGTTCAAAACATGGGAAGTAGGAAAAGCGCTGATGGCAATGAATGGTAACGTGACGGACCACAAGGCATATGGCAGAGCCTGTGAGGAGCTAGTAAAAGCCATCAAGCGAAGCGCTCTTCATAGCAACCCGCCCCTGTAAATAGGGGCTTTTTCTTTTCCACAGTATTAGTACGAACGTTCTAATTGGATGATATAATGAGTGAATGGAAATAGAAGTTTTCAAAATCTCGGATTTCTACAGGGCACACAAAAGGATGCCGTCTTTTTCTGAATTACAAAATCTTTTGGGTTACAAGAGTAAGAGTGCGGTAAATTATTTTGTACAAAAATTAATTGATAAAGGTTTTATTGCTAAAGATGAGACTGGGAGGCTTATACCCAAGAATTTGGGGGAGATTAGGGTTTTGGGCGTGGTAGAAGCCGGCTTTCCGACGTCAGCATCCGAAGAACTTATAGATACTATGAGTTTGGACGAGTGGTTGGTAGAAAAGAAGGAAGCAACTTACATGCTAAAAGTGAAGGGGGACTCGATGATAGATGCTGGAATACTTTCTGGCGACACGGTCTTGGTAGAGCGTGGAGCACTTCCGCGTGTAGGAGACATTGTTATCGCAGAAATCGATGGGGAATACACGATGAAGTATTACCGCATCAATAAAAAGAGTAATAAGGTTTATCTCGAAGCGTCTAATGACAAGTACGAGGACATCTATCCAGAGAACGAACTGAAGATCCCCGCAGTCGTCCGAGCTGTCATAAGAAAATACAAGTAAATGCACAAGTTCATTAGCAAGGCTATCGTCCATGTGGACGGAGATGGATTCTTCGCCTCTTGCGAAATCGCTTTGAATCCTAAACTTAAGGGTAAGCCTGTGGTCACAGGGCAAGAGAGAGGTATTGCTACAGCCATGAGCCAAGAGGCCAAACGGTTAGGAATATATCGAGGAATGGCTGTTTTTCAAGTACGCAAACTTTATGCAGAAGCAATTATCGTCAACAGTAATTACCACAATTAGGGAATCTTTGCTCAAAGAATGTACGACATTGTGCGACGCTTCACTGATAGGGTAGAGGAGTACTCTATAGACGAGTGTTTTGCCGACATTACAGACCTAGAGCGCCCCGGAGTTTCCTACGCTGATATCGCCAAATCTATTAAGTTGGCTCTACAAACAGAACTCGGCATGACCTTTAGTCTTGGCCTTGGACCGACAAAAGTCATAGCCAAAGTAGCCAGTAAGTGGAACAAGCCAGACGGCTTCACTATTATTAAACCATCCGACATACCAGAATTTTTAAGAGAGATGCAAATAGGGAAGATTTGGGGCATAGGACCATCAACCGCTTCAAAGATGCAGATGTTTGGCATTCGTACAGCATTCGACTTTATCGGAAAATCTAAAGATTGGGTGGAGGATAATCTCTCTAGACCTTATCTAGAAACCTGGCACGAACTGCGAGGGACATCTGTATATGAGGTGGATGGCGAGTCACACGATGACCAAAAGAGTGTCCAAGCCACTAGAACCTTCTCACCAATTACTGCGGACAGAAATTTCCTACTTTCAGAACTTTCCAGAAATGTGGAGCACGCCACAACTAAGGTACGCTCACAAAAACTTTTTGCCAAAAGAATTTATTATTTTCTCAAAACACAAGAATTTAGATATCAGAGGTTTGAGATTCCACTAACACAAGCTCTCCAGTCTCCAATGCTAATTTTTGGCGAAATTAAGAAGACTTTTGATGCTTGCTACCAAATAGATAGCGAATATAGGGCAACTGGGGTCACTTTGGGTGGCTTAGTACCAGAATCTCAAGCTCAAAATGACCTTTTCGGGGAAGTGGTCAAAAAGCAGAAATGGAATGAAATATTTAATACCGTAGACAAAATTGATAGGCGATACGGATCACAAACAATGACACTAGCCTCTAGTTTGAGTGCAAACCAGAGAAGAGACTATAACCCACACCGTCATTTAAAAATTCCATCCATGGGGGAGACCCTATAGCTATGTATAGTACCGCAAAGATACATTGTGCGACACTCATATAATTAGAACACAACCACTTCCCTAGACAATAAGGGCTCCCGAGAGTAATCTTCAAATAGAGCTGTTCCCTCTTTCAGGAGACTCGCGTGACCACTACCACAGGTATCACCGTTCTCGATGACATCGAGATTCGACTCAAGGCTATTGAGCTCAAGGGGTTGAAGTCCTCCCCAAATCAGCTCTCCAGTGGTATCCCACAAACAACGCAGTTCGCCCACTACCCTATCGACAAGGCAACCATCCAGCATTTGGGTTCGCTGGGATTCGTCTTCAGCGAACGGGAGTCACCAAGTAGCAACCTGTCGACGATGTTTTTCGGAACTCGCTGTTGGAAGTTTGATCGCAGTCACCCTCCAGCTATCGAGCTTTCTGCCGAAGTACACCTGAGCATGAGCATAAGACGCCGAGGGGTGGTAATGATTGCCAAAACCCGCTCCTCCTCGCACATCTCTCCTCTGGGCGACAACGATGTTCATTTCCACTTGTTTCGTGCTTTGGTAGAGATGGACCCCTCCAAGGTGAGCAAATTGCCAGTGGCAAGCAAGCTTGCTCAAAGTGAGGAGGGCTTCATTGTTGTGAGCTTCGAAGAGCTCGGGCTGGCTGGCCTTCGGGAGATTTCCTCACTCTTCACTGATTTTCACGGAGGAAATGGCTCTGTGCATCAGCTGGGAAGAACGCAGGCAGTTTTCACCCCCCTGCCATGTGAGACACACTTCGGAGCAAGGGCTCGCTACGTGCCAGAAGCAGATCATGCACGTCTCTTAGCTCGATGGAAGACGCAACTCGAGAACTATCGCGAGAGTCTTAGAATCTAACTGCAACACTCGTTGCAGTTTTTAAATTAAAAACCCGCAGACTCGTTTAGGAGTACGCGGGAGAGAAGCTTAGTGCGGGCGTGCTACGGGCTCCTCGTAAGTCACGTGGGGCTTGTTCTTCTCGTAGGGACGAGCGAAGGAGACCTCACCACTATTCTGAAGGTGCCAGATGAGGTAACCGAGCTCGTCTTCCCCACTGCAGTCTCCGATGATCTTGATTTGCTCCTTCAAGCCGTGCCCGGCGGCCTCGAGCCGTTTCCTTGCCGGCACTTCGGCATGTTTACAAACGATCCACCAGAGCTTGCCTTGGGGGACGAGTCCCATCAGGGGTTCGATGATGTCGAGGTAACTCGGGCAGAGGAAGACGACCACCAGACCACACTCGGTGAGGAGTGGAGCCTTCTCCCTCCCCATCCTCATCCCCATCTCGATGTTAGAGAGCGTCATTTGACCCGACATGTAAGCCTCGGGGAAATTCGCAAGCACGAAGATGCTTACCTTCCCCTTCTCTTCGTCCCACCTCGGATACATGAGATCGGTGGAGTACTGCCTGATGTGGCTCGGCGAGAGAACTATCACACTTCCCCTTTCCAGCTTGTCCATTTGAGACTCCAATCGATCGGGGTTCAGGTTCAAAATCCTTGACTAATATAACACAAAACCCACCATGGTTAGGTGGGTCTTTGTGTTAATTCTTTACTGTGTTAGCAGAAAGATTGATTGCCAGATCCTCTGACTTGTCCCAACAGGGAGAAGAGGAGTTCCAAGGCCTCGAACCTTCTCTTTTGTAGAGTCGGCGGGCAAAGGCTACGTTGCCATCAATAGTTTCTAGGTCATACCCAAGTGCGTTAGCTTCCTTGGCATGATACAACTCATTGATCTGCATGACGCCAACGTCGTAACTATTCACTACTCCCCTCCTTACTAAACCACTTTTGTTAAAGTGACGGTAAGAAGATTCGCAGAAAGCAATTTTCTTAAGAAGTGGGATATCAGAGAAATAGTCTTCGACGAAACGTTCGACGTTCCGAGGATCCGTAATCGGCTGATAGTCTTCGGACATTATCTCTTTGGGGTCTGTCGCGGCTATTTTGGCAATTTGCGCAACAGGATTTACCTGTTGAACCATTGCTGTAGGAGTCGGCTGGCCCGATAGAGCAAGAGCGAGACTAAGCGATACGAGCTGTAAAATAACAAGAAATTAAACTTTTAAATTCTAGGGGCGAATATCCGAAAGTGTACCCCTTTGAAGCAAAAATCAGCGCACTGGCTGATTCCCACTCATACTATCACCTTTCGCCTTGTTTGTCAAGGACTTTTATGGTCTAATGCTAAGCTAAGTGGCTCTGTTAAGCCATTATTTAGCCTTACAATTTGAAGCTAATGTATATCCAGCAGATTCTGCCATTGTCGCAGAGGCAAAAGTGACCCTATTTTTCTCCGAAATAGTGTTCCGACAGTAAGAGTAGTAGTACTTGGTGCCTTGGCTCGATGCTGTTACTTGATTTTCTGTAACTTTTGTTGAAATTACAGATGAGCCTACAGAACCGGTGGTGGTATTCTCAAGTAAGCTTGAGTCGTAATTAATACTAACTCCCTCCCTCTTATCCCCCGTAAGCCTCCCCACCCCAAATGAGAGGATAGCCACGAGGATGATAAAGATAGTCAAAAAGTAGCGCCTAAAGCTCCCCTGCCAGCCTGTGGGCAAGATATTCCCCTCCTTGTCAAAATGGAATTCCTCGGTTATACTCATGTCTCAAGTATAAATCATGGCACATAAGAAATCAGCCGGCACAACCAAAAACGGACGCGACAGTAATCCAAAATACCTTGGTATTAAGATTACTCATGGAGGCACCGCTAAAGTGGGCCAGATTTTGGTACGTCAGCGTGGCACAGACACCCTTCCAGGGAAGAATGTTGGTATAGGTAAGGATGACACCCTCTTTGCTCTCAAGGACGGTAAAGTCGTTCTCTCATACAGAAGAAAGGTGCATTTTGATAGTAAGGTGTTAAGAAAGAAAGTAGTGAGTGTGGTCTAGGGCTCACCCTGCCAAGGTGTGGGTTGACTTTGTAAGTAAGAATGGCTATATTTTGAATAGTCAGTTCTTTTTGTTTGCCCATCATCTCTCAACAGGAGAAAACACATGCCCCAAAATGGTCGCTCAAGACAGGATCCGAAGCCGAAAGGGTCGGGTCTCGTGGTAGGAGTCGGAGTGGTAGCAGCTCTCCTCTTGATCCAGCTCATCAGGCTCGGTCTTGAGAAACCCGAAGAATTTCAACTGAGACTGGCGAAAGGGCTCGATCAGGAGCGTTTCGTCTAGCACCGTCCCCACACTGGGGACCTGCCCGCCATCGCTACGCTCAGGCGTTAGCAGGCGGGCTTTTCTTTAGGCCGACTCAATATTTAAATTGAAATGTGTTTCTTTGCCACCAATTTTGACTGAAATGCTGTGAGTCCCAGCTTCTTTGATACTTTGTTTCAAATCAATGTAATCTACAGGGATTTCTATATCCCTTTCCTTTAATAACTCTGAGATTTTCTCTCGCGTTAGAGAGGCAAACAAATGATTCTTTTCATTAATTTTCATTTTTACAGCTATGGTGGTATTTGCCAGTTTGTGTATTTCGGCTTCTAAGTGCTTGTTTCTTTCTTCTTGGTTCTTCAATTCATTCTCTTTTAAATTTTTTATTTGAGCTCCTGCCGAACCACTCGCCGGAATGGCTAATTTTTTGGGCAGCAAGAAGTTTGAGGCATAGCCCTCCGAAACATTTTTCTCCTCGTATCTATTACCAACTCCCTTTACGTCTTTGAGTAAAATAACTTTCATCTTATTTTATTTACCTGTGGTCAAAAACTTAACTGCACGATTAAGTTGAGCATCATTACTTATCTTAATATCTTCTTCTCCTCTCTTAACCACTATGGCTGGAGTGATTCCCTCTCCAGAGATGGAGTGGCCATTGGGGGTGAGCCAACGAGCAACAGTGACCTTGATAGAGGTTTCAGATGTCACAGGAACAAGCTCTTGAACAGATCCTTTGCCAAAAGTTTTTTGGCCAATTAAGGTTGCAACGTCATGCTCGGAGAGAGCCCCAGCCAAAATTTCAGCAGCTGAAGCTGAACCGGCATCCACTAAGATTGCCATCTTCAGTTTATTGGTAAAAATGTCATAACCTCGAGAACGATAAATTTTCTCGTCCTTGCCCGCCCCGTGATCCTCTCGAATCACTGCTGCACCAGGGGGTAGAAACCACGAAGCCATGTCGATAGCTGATTCAAGATATCCTCCTGGGTTACCTCGAAGATCGAGAATGAGTTTGTTGTCTCCCGATTGGATAAACTCGCGTAATGCCCCCCGAAAAAGTTCTGCCGAATTTTCTGTGAAGCTATAAAGTGCAATGTAGAAGATATCACCGTCAAGCTTCTTGGTATCTATAATTGGTACGTTTATGATTTGACGTATGATCGTCACATCAAAGGGAGCTTTTCCTTGACGCATGATGGTGAGGGTTACCTTGGTACCCTCTGGTCCTCGCATGAGAACAACAGTTTCTTCTACTGATAACTTAGCGGTAGAGTGATCATCAACTTTTATGATTTTATCTCCTGCAAGAAGGCCCGCATACTCTGCAGGCGTACCCTTAAGAGGTGTGACGATAGTAATGATTCCGTTCTCCTGTCCAACTTCCATACCAATTCCACCAAAACTTCCTTTGATTTCGGATGCAAACTGTTTTGATTCTACCGGAGGAAAAAAGACAGTATAAGGATCCCCTAACGAGGAGACCATCCCACCAATAGCCCCCCAGATTCTGTCTTGTGGCGATGCAACTTTTGTCGTGGTACTTGTCGGAACATAATCCTCATTCAAGATTGCCCAAGCCTTCCAAAATGGAGCGAAGTCAACCTTCTCTGGCATGCCCTCCTTGGTATTGGCTAGCTGACTTTGAGCACTAAGAACTAGGGCCTCTTCCCTACCGTATTGATTTCCAAGGTAGAAAAAAAGAATCGCGGTTGCTATGAGACCCGCGATTGCGACCGAATACTTCTTTGCGAAATCCATTCCCCCCATTATACTAAAAGCTAATGCTTTCCGTCCATAATTCCCTCTCCGGCAAATTGGAGCCGTTTAAACCACTTAAGGTAGGTGTTGTGAAAATGTATCACTGTGGTCCAACAGTCTATGGAACCCAGCATATAGGCAACCTTTCGATGTATGTCTTTACCGATATTCTTAGGCGAGCCCTAGAATCTGAGGGGTTTGATATCAAACAAGTGATTAACTTTACTGATTTTGGCCACCTCACTTCTGACGGAGATTCGGGCGAGGACAAAATGTCTGTTGGCCTCAAAAATGAAGGGCTGGAACCAACACTCGAAAATATGCACAAGCTTGGGCATAAGTACGCCGAAGAATTTCTAGAAGATATTAAGAAGCTTAATATCAAGACGGAGGGAACACACTTTCCCTACGCTAGCCACTACGTACCACAACAAATAAAATTGATTGAGAGTCTGGAGAAAAAGGGTTACACCTACAAAACTTCTGACGGCATTTATTTTGATATCTCTCAATTTCCAGAATACGGAAAACTTGGCAACATCCAACATGATGAAGCCCAGGAATCACGCGTGGGCCAAAACTCTGAAAAGAAAAATCAAAGGGACTTTGCTCTATGGAAGTTTGGCGACAAGGGCTGGGAGTCCCCATGGGGAGTAGGCTTCCCCGGTTGGCACATAGAGTGCTCGGCCATGATTTTAGACCTTCTAGGCGAGCAAATAGACATCCACACGGGAGGTATTGAGCACATACCAGTGCATCACAACAACGAAATAGCCCAGTCCGAATCAGCTACTGGCAAGGCTCCCTTCTCTTCCTACTGGCTTCATAGAGCTCATGTGCAGATAGATGGTAGAAAGATTGCCAAGTCAGAGGGTAATGTAGTTTATCTTTCTGAAATTATAGAAAAGGGTTACTCCCCACTAGCTCTCCGTTACCTCTTTCTACTCTCTCACTACCGCACCCCAACCAATTTTACTTGGGAAGCTCTTGATGCCGCACAAAATGCGTATAGAAAAATTAAAGAATTTGCTGGAAAAAAAAGCGAATCGGGGATAGTGAATGATGAATATAAAAATAAGTTTATGAGTGCAATAGAGAACGATTTTAATACTCCAGAAGCCTTGGCTGTAGTTTGGAACTTGATAAAGGATGAATCAGTTTTTCCTTCTACCAAACGTGCGACAATTTTTGAGTTTGATAAAGTTCTCGGACTTGATTTGGAGAACAACGAATTTGATATAAAAGATATGCCAGAAGATATTCAGAAATTAATTAATGAACGAGAGGGAGTTCGCGCAAATAAAGACTTCAAAAAATCAGACGAACTCCGAGATGAAATAAAAAATAAGGGTTTTATAGTCGAAGACTCCCCTACTGGCCCAAAAATCTCTAGGTCCTAACTTTCAGGATTTGCGAGTCTGTAGTATTTGTCAAAAAGGTTCATTGCTCCTGTGCCAACGACCATCTCTCCGCCATCAATCTTAGCTGTGTACTCAAGTTTTCTCGGTCTTTCAGATTCAGGAATATTCTCGCCTTCCTCCATTTCCTCTGGTTCCTCACTTTCAGCGCGAGTCAAATAGAGTTTATGACCTTCGAATACTCCACTCACAATAGTCACTCTGCCGTCACGACGTGTTTCTACCCTAAGCAATGACTCCATTCCACCAAGATTTTCAGGTTGTTGTTCCATATTTAGTTAAAATTTCTTTCTCAATATCCTCCCTATTTCTACCATACTTGAGTTTAGTCATTTCCGCTAATCGGTCAACACTCTCTCTATCTCCTTCGATTGGGGCCAGAGTCTCAATTGAGAAGGGCTTCTCTGGCCTGCCATTAACGAGCATCTTTACGTAGGCATGCTGGTTATCAATATTCATAAGATCCTTGGCGGTAAAAACAGGAGCAAACTGCTTCTCCAAATATTCGGCATCATCAGCTCCAACTCTAAAGGAAATTATGGAGCCAACATTGCCAAAAACGGCATCCTTGATATCCTCCTCAAGTTGCTTGATAAATTGGTGTGCCACCGTAAGCGAAAGTTTATATTTTCGAGCCTCGGATAGAATGGTGGCAATAGAGTTTGTTGTCACATTTTGAAACTCATCTATATGTAAATAAAATGGTGGAAAATTCTGATTTCCCGAGCGCGATAGTGCTGCCATCAAAATTTTACCAACCAAAATAAGACCGATTAGATTAGCGTTAACATCGCCAAGTCTGCCTTTCGATAAATTGACCAAAAGAATTTTCTTGTTATCCATTATCTCGCGGAAGTTTATGGAAGATTTTTCCTGCGCGATAATAGGACGCATTATTTCGTTGGCCAAGAAGACATCAAACTTCGAGGTTATATAGGGCACGATATTGGCTAGAGCTCCTTCCCCACCAGCCTTTTCCGCCACTTCCCGCCAAAACTGTACGACTACCGGGTTCGTGCATTTGGAGAGCTTCAGCATCCTAAATTCCTTATTAGCAAGCACTCGAGAAACATCCAATAGAGTTGAACCGGTGGAAGGATCATCTATGACAAGCATGGTAGCGTTCCTAAAGTACTGCTCGAACATTGGTCCCATACTCTCTGGCACCTTGCCATAAAGCTTTTGGAAGATGTTGAAGAGTTCGTTCACAACAAAAGTCTTCTCCTCTGGTCGAGAGATGTCGTACTCAAGCATGTTTAATCCAAGTGGTCTCTCTGTAGAAGCCGGGTCAAAATAAATAACGTCATTCGCTCTCTCGGGAGGAACATTGGCTAAAACATTTTGAACATCTTGTCCGTGTGGATCTATCATGCAAACTCCATTGCCCGCCTTCATGTCCTGAATAATTATATTTTTTAGAAGGGTAGACTTACCTGTCCCAGTTTGTCCAATGACGTAGAGATGTCTCAACCTATCTTCATAACTAATGTGAACATTTTTATCGAGGCCTTGGAAACGATTTATACCCAAGAGTGTTCCGGCCAAAGGTAAGGAGAGAGGAGCTTGTGCTTCTGTGGCCTTGGCCACCTTCAGTTGTGTAGCTCCAGCTAAGGAAATAGTGTGGAAATGGAGAATGGTAGTGAGCTCGCGAAGATTCAAAGGTAAGATTTCGTCTTCATCCCAAAGTCTGAAGGTAAAGTCTCTATAAAATTTCTTACCCTTAGCTTTTCTCCAATTTAGCTTGTTTACTCCTGGGAGTTCCAACTGATTAAAGGCGGAAGCAATACTTGCTAAAACTTGCTCGGCCTCGTTTGGATTGGGTGCCGATACGGCTATGCGCATATTGGTAGCGACAATTGGGCTAGCTAACTTCTTTTGTATCCTCTCTACCACTTGGGTATCAACTTTTGGAATTTCCTTTTCATCTTTCTTTTTCTTTGAAGTAAAGGCTTCTCCAATACCATGAACAAGTTCTCCCATGACACTCCTTTCAGCCATGGCATCAGACGGCTTCTCCCCTTTTTGGATTTTGTCTAGAGCGTGGAGATACTTTTTAGCGTAGAGGTCTCCTTGTGGATTAAAGATAATCTGGAGAGCTGCTCCGGCACCATCTTTGGGTATTTTAGAAAAAGATTGCAGAAGTGCATTTAGTGGGTCATGGTCAAACTCGTCAAAAGTTTTGAGTGGATAAGCGCTAGGCGAATTGAGCTCAGCTACAGCCGCAGTGGTAGAAGCATGCTCAGCAAAAATATTGTAGTCACGCTTCCTCTCAGTGAGAGTGACATTGGGGAAAACTGAGCGTAGGTGCTTCTCAAAAAGAGCTCTCTTCTCGTTTGGAACAGAAACAAAAAAGTTTGCTTCCTCACTCCCCTCACTATTAGCCACCTCAATAACAAAATAATTTTTGCCAATAGTTGATTGTTCGGAAACAGAAATCATTCCTGCATAAAAACTTTCCATTCCTGAAATTAAAGTTTTCAAGGTTTGACTACCCTGCTCAGGATTGGAAGACGAATCTGGCATTACTACCTCAAAAAGGGTCATGTTAAGCGCCCGATACATCGGCCCCTTCTCTGCTCCTTTTGGTTGTAGCCCTTGTCTGACATACTCCACAAGGTGATCGTGGAAGTCGTCCTCATGCTTCCAATCCTCGAGCTTCTCTGCTACTGACAGTGCGTGAAAAACTCCCTTACTTCTCGTTACACTTATCATTTTGTCTAACTGTGCGTCTACAGGCTCGGCTGTAACGCTCTCAAGCGTTTGCTTAACACCAGTGCTTTGTCTAACAGAGGAAGGGAGCTCCTGATGAGCAGAGAGAATGCTTCTTTTTACTGCGTCTCTATTTTCAGGAAAGGATTCAACCCGAGAACGCAAATACTTGAGCTCTTCTTCTACACTTCCAAAATGCAATGCTTCTGCCATGGATAAATTATAACAAAGAAAAACTCCCTCATCGTGAGGGAGCGTACTATTTGTTGCGAACAAGAAAATTCCTTGCCTCCGCATTGATTTGCTTGGCAGTCATCCCAAGTGCCTTGCGAAGCTCTCCCTTCTCTCGGTTGATTTTGGAGAGCTTCTCTTTGTCCTTCTCGTTCAAAGCACTGGCTGAAAGCCCGATATAACGCAGAATCACGCCCAGCCGGTCGAGCTGGCCGATGTCCATGCTCGCCTCCTAGCTAGAGTGATCTTGCTTGAGAATGTCGTTTAGGGTTGTCAAAAGAGCTAACCTAGCATACCACGGACGATTCCTCTCGTCAATGCCATCAATCCATGACACGTCCTTACCTTTTTTTCTCAAATTTCTGGCCAATATACGCACAGAGTCAATCATCGCAGTATGAGATCTACTTCTAACTTCTTCTGCCGCTTTGATTTCCTCCTTATTCTCATGAAATCCATCCTTCTGATGAACAAGCCTCTCCTGCCTGCAGGCATCCTCTGTATATCTATAAAAATACTCAATCATCTCGTCAAAAAGTTCTAGGAGTTCTGGGTCACCATTACAAAGCTCTCGAAGGTGCTCCTTAGATACGGGGGGTTCAAGTTTTTCACTAAATTCCGCCATCTGACCAACTTCTGTTGGGTATTCAGACGTTATTTCGGAAATTAGTCTGTCGTGTGCTTCTGTCATAACAAAATTGTATCACGCTAGGCTGCTTCAGCATGATCCATTTGCCTCTCAAGTCTACCCGCAAGAGCCATGATGCCATGATTCACTTCGTCTGGTTCGGCCGGATGCTCAGCAAGCTTTGCAGCTATATCTCTTTTGCTTTCCAGTATGTTCTGAATAATCTCGAGTCGGCCTCTGTATATTATTGCGATATTTTTTTGACCGTGAATTTCTGCATAGCGAGCAAGTATTCCCATTTGCTTTTCAGCTTGTTGAAGTACCATAATCTGAATTCTGTGATTTGCCAGAGCTTTTCTATCATTCTTCAAAGACAGGTTAGCAATCTCCATAACAGTAAGTCTGTTTGCTCCAATAATAACTTCTGGCATAAACATGGGCGCATCCCCAAGAACAGGATGCTTAGGGTGAAAATACTTTACCTCAGGCAACTCGCCCTTACGTATTTTTCTTAGCAAAGTTTCAAATTTTTCGGATAAGTTACCAATATCTCGTGAAAAAGTTACGTCAGCCGCAATACCTAAAAAGGATGACCCTTCAGCTTCTTCTTCAACAAACTCAATAATCATATCCACATTATTGAAGTAATCGTCATACTTCGAAGTTTTGTACGTGACGGCTGAGCTTCCCCACCAATCGCTTAATTCTCCATTCTCAATCATTTCCGCTTCAAAAATATCCGCTAAGGCCTTATTGACGTCTATGCCTGGGTGACGCCCTTCAAAATCCTTAACTTTTTCTAGATCATTTTTTACACTTATCTCTCCGTGAGAAGCTACGAATTGCCCCTCCTTAATCCTGGAAGCTTCAATAATTTTCGTAGCTCTATTGTAGGCCCTGCCTAGATCAATCCCCTCTATTGTTGGTGCTCTTGTGGGCGGTCTCTCGAATCCCATTGTGTAATTCATTATACACACATTACCCACCATCTTTTAAACACATACCACTTGTCCACCTGTCTACCGGCGGTATTATATAGCCCATGCAAGAGTCATCTTTAGCCAATCTCAAAATTCGCGTTCCTCCACACAATCTCGAAGCGGAACAGGCTCTTCTTGGCAGCATCTGTCTTCGTCCAGATGCAATTTATGAGATCATGGATATGGTTAGCCCAAGTTCCTTATATTTTGAAAAACATAGAATAATTTACGAGACAATGCTCGAGCTCTTCGCTAAGCATGATCCTATTGATATTCTTTCTTTATCCTCAAGATTAAAGGAAAAAGATTTACTTGAAAGAGTTGGGGGAGTATCTTTCTTAACCGAACTTACGGCCACTGTTCCCTCCTCGGCGAACATCAAACATTATGCCGAAATAGTGAGGAAGAAATTTATGATGCGCGAACTCATAGAAGCATCAGAATACATTTCGCATCTTGGCTTTAATGAAGCAGGAGAACTAGAAAATATCTTAGACCAAGCGGAGAAAAAGGTTTTTGATATCACTCAACACTTCTCCTCTACAGAAAACTTCAGAGACCTTACTCCCCTTCTTCAAGAAGCTTTTGAGCGTTTTGACAAACTATCTTCGGCTGATCACGTGCTTAGAGGGGTACACACTGGCTTTAAATCTTTAGACGACATTCTTGCTGGCTTTCAAAAATCAGAACTAATCATTTTGGCGGCTCGTCCTTCTGTGGGTAAAACGGCTTTAGCTCTAGATATTGCTAGAAAAACCGCCAGTACGCACCAGACTCCCGTCGGTATCTTCTCTCTTGAAATGTCTGCTGATCAACTCGTAGACCGCATTGTCTCGGCGCAATCCAAAGTTGACGCCTCTATTATTAGAAAAGGTATTCGTAAGCAAGAGGGCACTTGGCGTGATGACATTTTTAGAAATATTTCTACCGCTCTCGATGACCTTTCTCGCACTCCTATATACATTGACGATCAAGCTGGTAATACAATTATGAAAATGCGCAGTGCCGCAAGAAAATTAAAAATAGAAAAAAACTTACAACTCCTTGTCATCGACTACCTTCAACTCATGGCACCCACTAACGCTCGTATGGGCGACTCAATGGTCCAACAAGTTACAGAGATTTCTAGAGGACTTAAACACATGGCTCGTGAGCTCCAAATCCCTGTTATCGCCCTCTCACAGCTATCACGTGCAGTAGAAACTCGAGGAGGTAAACCTAAACTCTCCGACCTACGTGATTCTGGCTCTATAGAACAAGATGCCGACGTGGTGATGTTTATCCATTCGGACGAAGAGGATATTAGAGATGAAAACGGAAAGATGAAGGAAATTCAAAGAAAGCACTTAATAATCGCTAAGCAACGCAATGGACCTCTGGGAGAAGTGGTTTTGGACTATCACACCCGCCACAACACCTTTGTAGAGATTGACTACAGCAACTACGGCAAAGCCGAAGAAGAATTCAAAAATTTCTAAGTACGAAAAGGATCACAGAAATGTCCTCCGCATGCAATTAGGTCTAAAACGGCAATTGATGCGACAAAAGCTAGCCCTACAGCTAATAAAAAGATGAGGACTGAAACAAGCGGGGATCTTTTAGAAGCTATGACCTCCTGTGGTAACCTAACTCTTTCATTTTTAGATTGAAAAGCTTTAATAATAAGTAGTGGAACGATTAGAGCAACTAAGAGTGCCCAAAAGCCAATAAATCCAAGAAGTAGATAGACAGAAATAAAATATGCAACAAAAGCAACACAAACTGAGAGCGTCATACGAATAATGCCCCTTAAACTTTCCATTTTTAAATTATACACCAAGCTCTGCGGTGCAGTATGTTAAAATAGTCGTCTCATGAATAGTATCGAAACTCTGGCGGAGATATTTGCTCACTTCCCTGGGATTGGCCCTAGGCAGGCTAAAAGGTTTGTTTATTACCTGCTTTCTCGCGACAAAAGCACCACTCAAGCCTTTGTGGATGCGGTAGAGAGGCTTAAAGCTGAAACTTTGCAGTGTACTGAATGCAAAAGATATTTCCCTTCGACAAGCTCAGGGCAGGCACGTAAAAATGTTTGTAATATTTGCTCTGACGGACATAGGGATTCGACTCTCCTAATGCTTGTGCCACGGGATGCTGACTTTGATGCTGTAGAAAAAAGCGGTGGTTACAAGGGTTACTACTTCATCCTCGGTGGCTCACTACCAATTTTAGAAAAAGAACCAGAAAAGAGGATAAGAATTAAGAATTTAGAATTACGAATTAAGAAAGATACTAAAATAAAAGAAATAATATTAGCTATGAACGCCAATGCCGAGGGCGAGAACACAGCAATATTTATAAAAGAAAAATTTAAGGAAACTGGAATCCTATTCTCCGAACTCGGTCGTGGTCTCTCAACGGGTAGTGAGCTCGAATACGTCGACCCCGACACCCTCAAAAACGCCTTGTTGCATAGAACAAAATAATGCTTGACATTATAATAATAGTGTGATAAGATGCAAGTAGGCTCTTTCACTGCTTTCAAACTTCTTAAGAGGTGCCAATGAACACGATTTCGCGTTCCTCCATCTGGTTCAAGCTGGCGTATTTCCCCAGCCTCCAGATGACCCGCTCGAGGTCTCCCATCGCAATAGCCGGCCTCGTGATGGCCGGCGCAAGCGAAGATGAGAAGAACGTCCCGAAGGATCAGGTGTCTCTGTGCACCGTCTTCTGGTTGATCTGCCTGAGTCCTATTCGACTCCTGATCACCCTAAGCTTTTCGACTATCGCATCGTGCGCAGCTGTCGTAGTAGGAACTGCAGCTTCGATCATGACGTACTTCGCCATGAGGCTCTTGGTGGGGTTCATCATCCATCTTCCGACGAACACGTACGAGTACGTCACTTCGGTGGACTGGTGGCGAACGTTCACCAACATCGGCCTCATCGTAGCTGTGTTGGTGGCATTTGCCACTCTGGTGCTGACCATCCCGCTCGTCAAAGCGCGGGTCAAGGCGTACAAGGAGAAGGCCTGCCCGATCCTCGAGATTGTGTGAAGTTGAAAGCAGAAGCCCCCGATACTTTCGGGGGCTTTCTGTTTAGTTTATAGAATCGATTCGGACTTCAAAATATGGTTGGCGGTGTCCGTATTTCTTAAAGTATCTGGACTTTTGTTTGTAGTGGATAACGTCGACTGTTTTGTAACGGCTAATTTTTGAAATAGTGGCATGAACAGATGAGCCGGAAATATACGGGGTTCCAATGGCAACATCTTCTCCATCTCCCCTAAGTAAAACGTTTTTGAATACATAAGCATCTCCCTCTTTATGATCCCCTAAAATCTTCTCTATTTTGATTCTCTGTCCCTCCATAACTCGGTATTGCTTACCTCCAGTAGTGATAACCGCAAAAGCAGTCTTTGAGCCTTCTACAGGCTTTTTAACCGCTTTAGTAGTGGTTTTTGAGGTGACTTTTGCTTTAGGGCTTTTTGCTGTGCCCCGCGTAGCTTTACGCGTAGTGGGGGTTACTGTGGCTTCTGTCATAGGCTGTATATTCTACATAAAACTTTAGATTTGGCAATATATGCAATATATAAAGCTGAAAGGCCGAGCATTCTGTGGAATGGTCGGCCTTTGTGCCAGCGCTCGCCCCGTGGGGCATTGGGAGAATGTCTAGGATAACAGACCGATCAGGGTCGGGACGGGACCGTCATGAACGGTGTCGTCTCGAGATAATGGTCTCGTTTCCATCGCGTTAACTCCGCTTTGTGAGCATCTGGTTAAGTGGAAGGGCATGTAGCCCTGGTTACGCCAGGCCCGCCTTGTAGGCGAGCAAGCGTCGTCTCAGCACTAGCGCTCCTTTCTATGTTCACGGTTCATTGCGTCCGCGGCATGGCTCTCGAGCGAGGCCCGGACGTTCTTTTAGTATCCTATCATACTTCCTATTTTCTGTCAACCCCAGTAGTACAACTTTTCAAGTTGACTACGGGGCAAGGCCCTTACTCCAAACTGGGCCTATCTAAGGTCAATGTTTCTACCCCTGCGTTAGTTCCAGTGATTCTAAGCACATCTTTATCTATTTTTCCTAGCTCTTTAGTACCTGTATTGTAATGATTCACTACGGTACCCAAAGCATTACCCAACTTTTTATAATATTCGTCGTATGTCTTGATGTGTCTGCCAAGATCCTCAACCTTTTTTATAATCTCCACCGCCTTCTCCTCAATCTGCAAAGCCTTCAGTCCCTGAAGTACTGTTTGTAAGTAAGCCAAGAAAGAAGTTGGGGAAACTATTATTACTTTGTATCTAGAGGCCGCTCTCTGTACCAAACTCTCTGTCTCTTCCTGCAGTGCGCCAATTTTATTTACAATCAAATCGTAGTAGATAGCTTCGTGCGGGATAAACATGAAGGCAAAATCCATGGTCCCCTTCTCTGGTCTAATATATTTACTCGTTTCTGTTATACGCATCTTAAGATCATTTACAAACAGCTTCTCTAACCTTATTTTTTCTTGTGGATCTTTTTCTTCCACCAGTCTGTTGTAATTTTCTAAAGAAAACTTGGAGTCTATGGGAATAATCTTTTCCTTAACAAACACGACCGCATCAGGAATCAAACGATTTCCTTCATCATCCATACCAAGTTCATACTGCATCTCATAACTTCCGGGTGGCATGACATTTTTTAACAAAGTCTCCAAGTAATACTCACCAAGCACCCCTCTCTGCTTGGGATTCTTCAAAATATCTTGCAAACTTTCTAACTGCTCGGCAAAACCAACCATCTGCTTGCCCGTCTCATCCACTCTCGTCACCTTCTCTATAATCTCCTTAATATTTTGATTTACTTCCCTATTCAAATCTTGTATCTGATTTTGGAGCAAGACCATCCCCTGCCCATCTTCCTTCTTTTCCTCCTTTTTTCTCAAAAGTACATAGAAAAGGCCAATGTTAGAAACGACGAGAAGTATCAACAAGGCAGAGACAATACTCATATGTTAGAATTGTATCATGAGCCTACAAACAGATATAAAATCGCAAATTAAGGACGCCATGATAGCCAAGGATACTGTTCGCCTTATGGTTCTTCGTGGTCTTTCAACCGCTTTTGTTAATGAGCTTGTGGCAGTCAGGAGAAGACCAGATGAGGAATTGGAGGACACAGATGTCATTCTTATCATTGCCAGAGAGGCCAGAAAGCGGAAGGACTCGATAGAACAATTTGAAAAAGGTGGAAGAAAAGATTTAGCAGATACCGAGAGAGCAGAACTCGCCATTTTGGAAACATTTCTTCCTCCGCAGATGAGTTACGAGGAAGTACTTAAATATGTAAAGCAGAAACAGTCAGAAACAGGTATGAATGACAAAGCCAAAGCGGGGCAATTTATGGGGACAATCATGGTGGAACTCCGAGGTAAGGTTGAGGGCAAGGTGGTCAAAAGAGCTATAGATTCCCTATTCGAATAATTGACATTTAGTATTAACTATGATAAGATGAATTTAGAAAAGTTCCCAGACATGAACCCTGAGAGTGGAGGTCACATGAAGTCACAACTCGACTTCCTGGACTATGAGCCGACCCCCGAGGAGAGGGCCGAGCTCGAGAGAAGAATTGCAGAGCGGCAAGAAATAAACGCTCTGAGCCAGCAAGTCCTCGACAAAACAAGGAAGGTCGACACGGCTGAGGGCGAGATGAGCGTCGAAGATTCGGCCAGACTCGAGCGATTCAAGCTCGGTGGGCCTCCGGGTATCAAGAAGGCCATGAGGGCTCAGGGACAATCTGGACCCGTCCAGGCCTCTCCCGACCGACACGAGTCTCAGCTCCCGAAGGGCGACCTCGACTGATTCTCACAGATCCAACGCCAAGGGCGGACTCCCCAGTCCGCCCTTTGATATTTATATTCTGTTAAAACGCTCTCCCATTTGCTCTCTATTTAACTCAAGTCTTCCAATCCGTTCAATCGGGTAATGTGAATCATAATTTACGACAATAGAATTTCCTTTAAATCCGGCTACTCTAATGTTTTTAACTTTGTGAAAAACACCCCATTCGTCGAAATCTTTTTTGAGTGCCAATTTTTGTCCAATCTTAAATCCAAATTTTTCCGTTTCACTATCCTCAACTTTTTCGAAGTAATTCTTAATTGACGATAAAGTAAAAGATTTATCACCATGACCCAAATGCTCAAGAATCATGATATATCCTTCTATTTTTTTAATTACATAATTATTTTTGTGATATTGATTTTGACTGTTGTAAAACCTCTGTCCTGCTTCATTTAGTCTAAGACTTTGCCCAACCTTATACCCAAATTTTTCTGTAACTTCTGGAGCATCCTCAACTTTTTCAAAAAGAGTTTCAATTTCCTGTTTGCTCAGAAAAGTAGTCTTGCCTCTACCGCCATGAAGAAATACTTCGACAATAACACCCTTGTCTATATCTTTTATCTCAAACTGACTCCCAATAAATAGTCTGAATCTTTTGTCATTGGCAAGTTCTTTTTTCCCCCTTTCATTCATTCTTATAGTGTCCCCAACCTTTGGTAATCCAGATTCATCCTCAACTCTTTCTGGCCCCTCATGCTTCTGTACTAATCTTCTTCCTAGAGGTCCTTCGACTTCGGCGTGCATCCTTTTGAGTTCTTCGGGGGTATACAATACTTCTTGTAAATCGGCCTTTTCTTTCATTAAGCCAACAATTTTGCTGTCTGTTATACCAATCGCTTCTCGAATATTTGCAACCGTATCATCATCTAATTTCTTGAGCTTCACCTCATTGTTTTCTAATAATGCCTTACCCCTTAGATGTCTTACCGTGTTAGCTATATCACGCCCCCAAAATCCAAAACCCTCTTCGCCTCTTTCAGCCTTCGGCTGATTAACAGATCCGGAAAAAAGTCCGTGATATCTCATGATTCTCACATCCTCCTCAAGCTCCTCTATTTACATATCTAAATGATTCAAACGGGTAAGAGCTTTGTATCTCTCTTCACCTTGAAGAATTACTGCTCTCTGCCTTTCTGGATGAATTGCACCAATAACCCCCTCCTCCAATTCGGGTTCTATCCTTCTAGCTCCTTCTTGTCCTTCGTGCATAAATTATTTTAGGTAACCTTCTTCTCTTAACCGTTTTACTTTAAATAAGTTGCCGTCTCTATACCCCCCTATTTTACCATCACTTCGGATGACTCTATGACAGGGCACTTTTTTATCAATATTTTTATTCAAGACATTTCCTACTGCGCGAAAGGCTAAGGGGTATCCAATCTTTTTAGCTACTTGCTTGTATGTCAGAACACTCCCCTTCGGAATTTTTTTTACAACGTTATAAACCTTATCTTTGAAACTTATCATCAGAGGATTATAACAAAAAGTGCTCCCTACTTCTGAGAGAGCACGAGACGACGATTCTTCTTCTGCGGATACCACGGGCGGAGGATTCCGTTGTTGAACGAGAACCAAACACGGAAGTCTAGACCCGAGTCTACCTTGCTTTTCCTCATCTTCTCCAATTCCTCAGACGTGCACTCGAACACATTCTTGTGCTTCCCTCCGACCGCCTTCATGAGGCAACTTCCACCAGATTCGAGGTTCCTCGCGAACACCCCAAAGGTGTGAGACCCGTGATGCTCCAAGAAAAACCTTTTCATGCACCCTCCCTGTTCGTGTCTTTAATGGATTCTAACACAAAATTAAGGAATTGAAAGGGTCTTGATTTGTTTCTAAATGAGAATAGTGTGAGAAAAGAAACTCAAGATCCTTCACCTAGGAGATCCCGTGTATTCAAGACTCTTTTGGTACGTTGGGGTAATCCTGCTTCTGGGCTTCCCCACCCTCTCCTCCTCCCTTTCGGCGCAGGATGGAGTCCGCTTCTCGGCGGGTCTGACGTGGCGCCTCGCGCACAGCGACACCACCTTCCGCCATCGCGTTGATCTCACCTTCCGTGGCAGAAAGTGCTTCAATGAACGACTCTGCGGAGCTGTGGGAGTTGTCACTTTGCTCGAGAACGCTTTGAGCTTCACAAACAGTGGCAACAACCTCGTCCACGCCGGCGTTGGAGCGGAAGTGCGAGTGGGCAAGTTTTGGATTTTGCCCTCGCTCGTCCAGAGCTTCCAGAGCCTACCCGATGGGCGCATCGGCTACTATCGTGGACTCGCAACAGGAGTGAGAATCCCCTTGAGCGAGAAGTCGAGCATCATTGCTGAAGTCATTTTCAAAACCTTTGATGTCTCATGTACCAAAGTCCACGGGATACGAGACTTTATCGGCAAGGTGCACTACGGTCTTCTAGACTTTGTCGTCATGCACACTAGTGCTGGCGGGTGCCAGAGAGGTTACAGTCTTTGGACTCCCGAACTTTTGGTGAGAATTCCTAAGACTCCGCTCTTCGCCTCCGGCGGGTGGAGTTCCGTCACATCTCTCACTCTCGACCGGAACATCGCCATGGCGCACCTGAGCCTCGGCGTCCGCTTCGGCGCATCAAGTCGATAACCCTTCCCGTTCTCTCACTGCTGAGAGAACGGGATTTCATTTTGAAAAATGGGTGTAATTTGATATTGTTTTATTTCTACGGCCCTATCGTCTATCGGCTAGGACACATCCTTCTCAAGGATGGAAGCAGGGTTC
>CAYHKS010000005.1:0-21320 GCA_964357345.1 uncultured Candidatus Saccharibacteria bacterium
TAGTTATAGTCGAGTCGCCGAGTAAGGCCAAGACGATAGAAAAATATTTAGGAAAAGATTTTCGCGTGGTCGCTTCTGTCGGTCACGTTCGTGATCTTCCTAAATCAAATACTAAAGCTATTGATATTCCTGCCGGCTTTGTTCCTCATTACGAAGTAAGTAAGGGAAAGGAAAAAGTTATTGCTGAAATTAGGGCTTTGACAAAGAAAGCTGACGAAGTAATCCTTGCTACGGACCCCGACCGAGAGGGTGAGGCTATTGCTTGGCATATTGCCCAAGCGGTAGGGCTCAAAAATCCTAAACGAGTAGCCTTCCATGAAATTACCAAAGAGGCAGTGGAGGAAGCCATGAAGGAACCTAGAAAGATTGATGAGAATCTCAAAGAGGCACAAGAAGCTCGTAGAGTCTTGGATCGTCTTGTGGGTTATGACCTTTCAGGAATTATATGGAAGAAGGTTAGATACGGTCTTTCAGCCGGTAGAGTGCAGTCCCCTGCTTTAAGAATTTTAGTGGAACGCGAGCGAGAAATTAGAGCTTTTAATCCTGAGACTTTTTGGAAAATTTTTGCCCTTCTTCGCCAGAGCTCATCAGGACAAACTGCTTTGCAGTTTGAATGTTCAATAGAACCTAGAGATATAAAAGAGGTAGAAAAAATACTAGAAGAAGGCAAAAAAGGTTCTTGGAAAATTACGGATATTAAAGAGACGGAGGTTAAACGTGCTCCTCGTCCCCCCTTCATAACTTCCACTCTCCAACAGGCCGCTTCCTCAAGACTTGGCTTTGCCCCATCTCGTACCATGATGGTGGCTCAAAAACTCTATGAGTCTGGTTACATTACCTACATGCGTACAGACTCAACAAATCTCTCACAACAAGCCAAACTTGATATTCAGAATGTTATTAATAGCAAGTTTGGTCCCGAGTATTTCGAGGGACACGTTTTTGCCAAAAAATCTAAGAATGCCCAAGAAGCTCATGAGGCTATCCGCCCAACACATATGAAGGTGGAGAATGCCGGTCACACAGATGAACAGAAAAAACTATACAGTTTAATTTGGCAAAGGACTTTAGCTACACAAATGAGAGATGCGCTAATTATGCGTACCAAAGTTACTGCCAAACCCTCTCCTTTAGAAACCGATTCCCAAGGGGAGGGCTTGGCAGATTTTCCTGATTTTTGGCTAAATGGCTCAAGAATTTTGTTTGACGGTTGGACTAAAGCTGATCCATCGGCTCAAGGAGAGGATGTGATCTTACCAACTCTTAAAATTGAGGATAAATTAAATCTCGACGAAATTCATTCTGAAGAGAAGCAGACAGAACCTCCTCCAAGATATTCGGAAGCAGGTCTAATTAAAGAACTTGAGAAGCGAGGCATAGGCAGGCCATCAACTTACGCATCCATTATTAAGACGGTTGTGGATAGAGGTTATGTGGAAAAATTGCAAAAGGCTCTTGTGCCAACCGACGTGGGCGAAGTGGTCTCCGGATTTTTGGAAGAAAACTTTGGTGAGTACATCAGCGACACCTTTACTGCAGAAATGGAGGACGAACTAGACGATATTGCTTTGGGTAAACGCACATATTTAAAAACTCTCACCGACTTTTACGGACCGTTTTCCAAAGAGGTGAAGAGCAAAGAAAAGGTAGCTAAGGCAACTGACTTAGGTGCTGCTCCAAAGGAATTTAAGTGTCCAGTATGTGGTGGAGATATGATAGTGAAGCTTGGGCGAGGAGGTCGCTTCCTCTCTTGTGCAAAGTTTCCTGACTGCAAAGGAGCCCTGACAATAAACGGAGAGGAAATTAAACAAGATACACCAATTGGAAATAGTCCAGAATCGGGACTACCTATTTATTTGAAAACTGGTCGCTTCGGTCCATATGTGCAAGAAGGTGAGGACGACAAGAAAAAGAAAATAAAATCTCGCAAGGCCAGCGTTCCTAAAACTAAAGATCTTTCAAGCGTATCTCTAGCTGATGCTCTTACTTATTTAACGCTTCCACGGAAACTTGGGAAACATCCTGAAACGGGTGAGGAGATTACCGCTTCTATTGGCCGCTTCGGACCCTACATCGTGCACCAAAAAGATTTCCGCTCCCTCAAAACCGACGATGTCTACACCATCACCCTCCCCCGCGCTTTAGAAATTCTGTCTGAACCCAAAAAGCAAAGAGGTTTCGCCAGAAAGGCTAAATAGAGAAGTTTTTGACGGAATACAAATCTTCCTCAGGTGCTTCCATAGATTCCTTAGACCCCTCGGACATTTGGACTTTTTCTTCTTCAGTCGGAGCAGGAGCATCTTCAGGCTTTGCTTCAACAGGTACAGTTGGTAAATCTTGAGAAAGTTTATCTAGTATGCTCAAAAGATCATCTTTAGAAAAGAAATCGATAGTAATCTTCCCTCCCTCTTCCTTTTTCTCTATCCTCACTCGTGTTTGCAGAGCATTCTTAAACTTGTCCTCTAACTCTACAAAATCTGGATCTTCAAAACGGCGCGCGCGCTCAAATGCAATTCTTCTTGCTATGTGCTCCGCATCACGAACATTTATCTTCTTAAAAAGTATCTCCTTAAACAGGGTGAGTTGCTCCTCTGGCCTATCTGCAAGCATCATAAGAGGTCTGGTGTGCCCCTCTGTTATCTTCCCTTCCGAGAGAGCGTTCAGCATCTCATCGGGCAACATCAAAATTCTTAAGGTGTTGGATACATACTCTCTGCTCTTCCCCACCTTCTTACCAATCTCACCATGTTTGAATCCAAAATCTTTAGCCAGCTTTTCAAAGGCTCTAGCTCTGTCAACCGCGTTTAAATCCTCCCTTTGAATATTTTCAATAATAGCTAGCTCTAACTTCATCAAATCTGTCTCCTCACCATTTCTTACCTGTGCTGGCACCTGAGTGAGTCCGGCAAGCTTTGCCGCGCGTAAGCGACGCTCACCCGCAATAAGTTCGTATTCTGTAGCAAGACCTCCATCAGGTTTTTCTACCTCTTTCCTTGTGACAACTAACGCTTGTAGCACTCCATATTGGCGGATGGAATCAGCAAGACTTTTAAGTGCCATTTCGTCAAAATCCCTGCGGGGTTGGTAAGGGTTCGGATGGATTTTGTCTATCTCAATCCAAAATATTGCGTCGCTATAGATCGCTGGCATGAGTAGATTTTAACACTTTTTTAGTGTAATTTGTGTAGGAATAATGCCGAAGTGGCGGAATGGCAGACGCGCACGACTCAAAATCGTGTCTCGCAAGGGGTGAGGGTTCGAGTCCCTCCTTCGGCACATGGAATCTGAACCAAAATTTGTGAATTGGGTTAAACCAGATGTATCTCATGAAATAGGTGAGATTGAGCGCACCTCCAAAACACTAGGGATTCCAATTGACAAGATTAAGATAGCGATAGAGAAAGCGGAAATTGTTAATCTAGATGATCAAGTATGGAGTCTTTTAGAGAATACAGATTCTTGTGACGTACAAAGCTTGGAAGATGTGGCTAGACTTGCAGATCAAGTATCTAGGGACTACAAAGCTATTGCTGAGGCTTACTTAGCAGGAAAACCAATGCAATCACCAATAGTTATCAGGCATGGGAATACTTTTCACCTAATTAGTGGAAACACGCGTCTCATGGTGGCTCGAGCCTTAAATATAGCTCCAAAAGTCTTAATTTGTGAAATCTAAAATTTTAGTAATTGTAGGCCCTACTGCCTCGGGTAAAAGTGCCTTGGCGGTAAAGCTGGCTCAAAAACTCAATGGAGAAATTATTTCAGCTGATTCTCGGCAGGTTTATAAAGGGTTGGACATTGGTACAGGAAAAATTACTAAAAAAGAGATGTCTGGTATTCCCCATCATCTTCTTGATGTGGCCAATCCTAAAGAGCAATTTACCGTTGCCGAATATAAAAAACTTGCACTTCACAACATTCGATATATCGAACGTTGTGGGAAATTACCAATTGTTGTGGGTGGTACAGGATTTTATATTGATTCCTTAGTTATGAATTTGCCAGAAGTGCCGCCAAATTTAAAGTTACGCAAAGAGCTTCAGAATAAATCTGTGGCTGAACTCTCAAAAATATTGGGTAAACACAAAATAGCTGATAGGAAAAATAAAGTTAGATTGGTGAGAGCGATTGAGATAGTTGAAGCTCTGGGCAAAATCCCCAAAATCAGAAAGAGCACCAAATACGACTTCGTCTTCATTGGCATCAAACCCAAAGGTCTGGACGAAAGAATTCATAAAAGATTAGTTGCGAGAATGCCCAGGATGATAAGGGAGATAAAAAAGCTTCATAAAGATGGCTTGTCTTGGAAACGTATGTACGAATTGGGTCTCGAATACAGGTACGTATCTATGTACGTACAAAAGAAATCGACTAAAAACGAAATGGAGAGTGAGTTATATAAAGAAATCAAAAAATATTCAAAAAGACAGATGACATGGTTTAAAAGAAACAAAGAAATTAAATGGTTTGATTCTGCCTCCTCTCCTTTCTTACTCTCCACCATTCAAAAACAATTGGAATGACAGAAACGAGTACAACTAGGATTATTACGTAATGTATATAGTTTTGGATAATTGGAAACTTTATTCCAAGAAAATATCCCAGCAAAGTCATTGATGCTGACCAAAGAACTGAGCTAAGAAAACTGTAGCGAACAAACTTCGAAAAGTTCATATGAGCGATGCCTGCTACGATAGGAAGAAAGGTTCGAACAATTGGTACGAAACGAGATATCAAAACTGCAGATAATCCGTGTTTGTCGAAAAAAGCATGCGTAGTATCGATGTGTTCCCTTTTTAAAATCTTTCTGAAGAATTCATATTTATGCAACTTCTCAAGATATATGCCAATAAAATATCCTGTAATTCCACCAAGAAAAGTGGCGATAAAAATAAGTGGTATGAGCAAAAACAGGTTAAATCCCAACCCAGAAGCTAAAAGTCCTGCAGTAAAAAGGAGGCTGTCTCCGGGTAGGGCGAAAAATATGCCCGATTCTAGATAAACAATGACAAATACTCCAATATATCCGTAGGACGAAAGTAAAAAAGGAATATTAAAAAGATCTGTCATTTAGGCGGGCGATGAAGGAATCGAACCCTCGCCAGCGGTTTTGGAGACCGCTGTTCTACCACTAAACTAATCGCCCTATTTGGGCCATATTAACACAGACTAAGCCTTTTTCTCTTTGTAAACGGTATGCTTCTTGGCTATAGGATTGTACTTTTTGAGTTCAAGCTTACGCTCTACTGATTTCTTGTTTTTGCGTGAGTAATAAGTGTGGCCCTTGCCTACACCCTTTTCGTCCCCTAGGGAGACCAGTTTTATGAGATGCACTTGTGACATAGATGAGTATCTTACTTTTGAATTACTCCATTGTCAATGGTGGTATAATGAATTAAATCAATGAGTAAAAGAGTTTTCATCACAAGAAGGATCCCCGATGTTGGGGTTAATATGCTTCAGGAAAAGGGCTACGAAGTCGATATATATCCTAAAGATAAGATCATCCCGCAAAAGGAACTTGTCTCTATTTTAAAAAAGGGCAACTATGATGCCGTCTTGTGTCTACTTACAGACAAAATAACTGAATTGGTTTTTAACGCAAGCCCTTCAGCTAAAATATATGTAAATTACGCAACCGGCTTTGATAACATTGATATTGTTGGAGCGAAGAAGAGAGGTATTACTATCGCTAATGCCCCCGCCAACCTCTCGTCCGAGGCTGTGGCAGAACATACCATAGCCCTTATGCTCGCTCTTGCGGCTAGAATTGTAGAGGCCGATGAATCTGTTCGTCGTAACAAATATAAGGGTTGGGCTCCGATGAATTTTATCGGCACCGATATCTTTGGAAAGACTTTGGGCTTAATTGGAGCAGGTCGTATAGGTGAGCGAGTCGCATATTATTCTAAGGGATTGGGAATGAAGATTATTTACACTGATGTCGTAAGAAATGATCGAATAGAAAAGGAGCATGGAGCTATTTACTACAACTCGCCTGAAGAAATTTTAAAGGAGGCTGATATCGTAAGCCTACACGTCCCATTACTCGATTCAACAAGACATCTTATTAACGAAGAGAAGCTTAAAATGATGAAGCCAACGAGCTTCCTTATTAATACTTCCAGAGGTCCTGTAGTAGATGAGTATGCTTTAGAAAAAGCTTTGAAAAACAGAATTATTAGTGGAGCCGCTTTAGATGTTTTTGAATTTGAACCCAAAACTGTTCCCGGGCTCGTCAAACTTCAAAATGTCATATTGACCCCTCATATTGCCTCGGCCAGTGTAGAGGCTCGCAACCAAATGGCTGAGATATCGGCTCAAGCCATTATCGATTTCTTCGAAGGAAAACAGCCAAAGACTGTGATTAACCAATAATTTTATGAATGGAAAGCTTATTTTAGCCCGTCACCACGAATCGGAGTGGAATGAGTTGGGTAAGTGGACTGGCACTCGCGACATTCATCTATCTGAGTACGGTTTTAAAAAATCTGAAGACATGGGGCTCCTAATAAAGGATTTCAAAATTGATTGTGCTTTTGCCTCAATGGAAGTACGAACGATTGAGACTCTGTCCTGTATGTTAAATGTCTGTGAGAGATACGAGGTGCCTACAGAACATGCCTCTCAACTAAATGAGCGTAACTACGGAGATCTTACAGGAAAGAATAAGTGGGAATTAGAAAAAATTATGGGTGAGGAAGAGTTTAAAAAACTGCGTCGAAGCTGGGATTACGAAATACCAAAGGGCGAATCACTAAAAATGGTTTACGAAAGAGCGGTACCCTTTTATCTTGAGAAAATCTTGCCTAAAGTCAAAGAGGGTAAGAATGTTTTGGTTATAGCACACGGAAACTCACTCAGAACAATTATCAAATACATAGAAAACATTTCTGATGAAGGTATTGCTAATGTCGAGATGCCATTCGGCGAGGTCATAATTTATGAAGTAGACGCCGAGGGTCACAAAATAAGTAAGGAGATGCGACAAACAGAATCACAAGTCCCAGCATGAAAAATTCTAGAGCACAAATTATTGCAACCATAGGTCCAGCCTCTATTGCTAAGCACATTTTGGAATCAATGATTCAGCATCAGATGGACGTTGTGCGATTTAACCTATCTTGGGCTAACCCAGAGGAGCGACTCCCCCACATCAATCTAATCAAGGAGTTGTCGGCACAAACTGGTAAAAAAATACCAATCATTCTTGATTTGCCAGGACCTAGAGTTAAGCAAGAACACGGACACAAATATGACGAAAATGTATCGGGTCTAACAGACTACGATAAGAGCCTTGTAGAGTTTGGTATAGAAAACGGAGTGGATTATCTCGCTCTCTCTTTTGTTGGCGGAACTAAAGAGATTGAAATGTGTCGAGAAATAATTAGGGAAAAATCAGGTATGCAAAAAATTATTGCAAAGATTGAGCGTAGTGTTGCTGTCGAGGTTATAGACAAAATTATTGAGTCTGCCGACGCCATTATGATTGCCCGTGGAGACTTAGGGAGCGAGGTGCCACTTGAACAAATTCCCTTTATTCAAAAAGATATTATTTTAAAAACAAAAGCTGTGGGTAAGCCAGTCATAGTAGCCACACAAATGCTTCTCTCTATGGTTAACGAAATAACTCCAACAAGAGCAGAAGTCACTGACGTCTCAGAAGCTATCATGCAAGGAGCTGATGCTGTAATGCTCTCTGAAGAAACTGCAATTGGGAAATACCCAGTTTTAGCCGTTGAGATGATGGAGAGAATAGTGAGTGAAGCAGAAAAGCACTTGCTCCACGGCAATACGATAAATTCTTTATAGATAGTATGTCAAAGATAAATTCAGTTAAGGGAAGAGAAATTATTGATTCGAGAGGAACTCCGACAATTGAGGTTGAGTGCCTGCTTGAGAGCGGTGTGACAGCGGTAGCCTCTGTGCCGTCTGGAGCAAGTAAGGGTATCCACGAGGCCCTAGAACTACGGGATGGTGATATGAGGCGATTTGAGGGATTGGGAGTACTAAAGGCAATAGAGAACGTTGATAGCGAAATTAATCAACATGTTCAGGGTAAGGACTTGGACCAGAGAAACTTGGATGAACTGCTCGTAAAACTTGATGGCACAGAGAACAAATCCCGATTGGGCGCCAACGCTATTCTTGGGGTCTCTCTGGCTTTTGCTCGCGCCTCTGCTAACGAGCAGAAATTAGAATTGTATGAATATATAGGGAACCTAGCACAGAACAAAAGCTATAAACTACCCCAACCGATGTTTAACGTTATAAATGGGGGGAAACATGCTGATAGTGGGTTGGATTTACAAGAATTTATGCTTGCTCCAGTAGGGTTTAGCACTTTTCATGAAAAAGTTCGCGCTGGATCAGAGGTTATTGCTTCTCTCAAAAAAATCCTTGAAAACAATAATTACGCAACGAGTGTGGGTGATGAGGGAGGATTTGCTCCTAAACTAAAATCTAACGAAGAGGCTATAGAACTTATTGTGCAAGCTATTACTGATGCAAACTATTCTACAGATCAGATAAAGATCGGCATTGATGTTGCCGCTTCAACCCTCTACAAGGATGACATATACAAACTTAAAATTAAGGGTGTCGAGACTGAAAAAACAAGTTCAAAAATGATTTCTTGGTATCAAGAACTGGTTGAAAAATATCCGATTATTTCTATAGAAGATGGGCTGGCTGAAGATGATTGGCAAGGCTTTACAGAAATGACAGAGAAGCTTGGTAAGAAAATAATAATCGTCGGGGATGATCTCACTGTCACCAATGTAAAAAGGATAGAGAAGGCAATAGAAAAGAAGGCAATAAATTCGGTTCTTATTAAACTTAACCAAATTGGCACACTAACCGAAACTATTGAAGCTATCGAGCTCACAAAAAAGCAAGATTGGATTCCCTTCGTCTCACACCGATCGGGCGAAACGACGGATACATTTATTGCAGATCTAGCAGTAGGGACTGCTAGTGACTACATAAAATCTGGCTCCCTTGTCCGTGGTGAAAGAGTTTGCAAGTACGATAGGTTAATGGAAATTGAAGAAAATCTTTTATCTTCCTAAGAAGCAAACTCAACTTCGAACGGATACATACCCATTCCACACGATCCTTGAAGGGTGCCAACTTGCCCACTTCCAATATCAATATCAGTAGCTCCACTTTGAGGAAGTAGTTTAGAAATGTCCATACTCGGAATTCGCACTGAAGATGAGCAATCAAAAGTTCCACTTGTACTAAATCGTAAGATAGTTGGGATTCCTGCTTTTGCCTCACTCCTCCTTGGTTGATACCCGCCCTTAGCTCTAATTTCAATTATTTGTACTCCATCGACAATGGAGACATTGTCTGCGCTTACTACCAAGTCAGTACCACCATTGTCCCTTGCCAAAATCAAAGCTCCACTAATTAGTATCGCTGTAATTATTATTGCTGTAACAGTAGCCTTCATAAAGGTGATTATACTAGAAGTTAAAGAGAGGGGGTATAACTCCAATTACTACCAAGCTATTTATAAGATTAAAGAGAGCAAACATGATGACGATGAGCCCAGCAGTTTTAAAAAAAATCCCCGCTTTAGAACTCTTTTGAATGCTAAATGAGCTAAAGCTAATGAGAGCAAGAACCGGCAATGTGCCGAGTGCAAACGCAAGCATCGTTAGTCCACCCTGAAGAAAGCTCCCTGTGGTAAGAGTATAGAGTTGCATAGATTGAGTAAACCCACACGGCAAGAAGAAAGTAGCGATACCAACCAGTAGTGGGGTGAGAGTGTGGTTGAATTTTGAAACTCCATGAGCGTGCTTGGCGATAAATTTTGGCATCGAGGGCTGAAACTTTTTGGCCCAGTGGAATACATCAAGCAAATTAATACCAAGGATAAGCATGACAAGACCGATCAGGAGACTCAAAGCAAAAGTTAGAGATGTGTTTAAAGTGAAAGCCGAACCTAATGCTCCAATTACTCCTCCCAGAATAAAGAAAGAGACGATTCGCCCTCCATGGAACATAAGCTGAGGCCTAACCTTATCCCCTTCTTTGGCAAATGTAGCTGACATGGAGAGGACTAGCCCACCAACCACTGCCATACAGGTCGAAAGTGAGGCAATGATGCCGATTACAAAGGCTGTGCCGTATGTGACGTTGCCAGCATTAACTAGATTTACTATCCCCATCTTTTGAAGAACGACAAACATGACCGCGAAACCAAAAGCGATCGGTATAGCGATTTTAAAATCAGACCAGTTTTTTTCTTTTACCTGTCTCTCAACCGACACAATGTAGCCGTGAGGTTTGAGTGGAATAGTCAACTCCTCGGCGATCTGCTCTGACGTTTTATCGCCAAAGTCTCCAGTGACCTCTACTGAATGATCCTTCAGACTCGATTTGACGTAAGTGATATTTGGTAGATCTCCCAGTTCACTCTCAATCGTAAGCACGCAAGCATTACAATGCATGCCATGAACATAAAACTTATATTTTTGTGTTTGAGTATCCATATTGATTATAATTTTTTAGCTTTAATACGAAGCGAGTTTGAGACAACTGATACAGACGACATGGCCATGGCAAACCCAGCAAAAACCGGACTCAAGAGCCAACCAAAGATTGGGAAAAATATTCCACTCGCAAGCGGGATACCAACAACGTTGTAGAAGAAGGCCCAAAAGAGGTTTTGCTTGATGCCTCGCATGGTCATCTTTGAGAGCGAAACCGCCTTCACAAGCTTTGAGATATCCCCACCTAGCAAAGTTATACCCGCTGACTCTATCGCAACATCGGTCCCCGTGCCCATAGCAATGCCTATGTCGGCTTGAGCAAGAGCCGGCGCATCGTTTACCCCATCGCCAGCCATAGCTACGATATGCCCTTGCGATTGCAACTCTTTGATTTTGGCTAGTTTGTCTTCCGGAAGGACATGAGCAACAACATCATCAATGCCGACAAGAGATGCTATATATTTCGCAGCTTTTTCATCATCTCCTGTTAGCATTACCACTTTTATGCCAAGTTTATGGAGACTCTTTACTGCTTCAATAGATTCCGTTTTTATTTCGTCAGACACCATGACAAATCCAAGGACCCTCTCTTTGGTAGCAAGTATCACAGGTGTTTTTCCTTGTGAAGTAAACTCATTCAGTTTGGCGACATCAAAAGGAAGCTTAAGATCGCTCACTAGTTTTGCATTACCTACAAAATATTCTGTGCCACTTATAGACCCCTTGAGACCCTTCCCTTGAATACCTTCAAATCCCGAGGCGTCGGTAACTCCGATGTTGTTCTCTTGGGAATAACTCACAATGGCATGAGCTATAGGGTGTTCTGACTTTTTTTCGAGCGAGGCGATGATAGAAACAAATTCTTCGTCCTTTAATTCTGAAAGATTTTGTATATCAACAAGGGTAGGTTTGCCTTTAGTAATAGTTCCAGTCTTATCAACTACAACTGTTGTTACCTTGTGAAGTTTTTCGAGAGTCGCTGCATCTTTGATAAGTATCCCCTCTTTGGCTCCCTTACCAACTCCAACGATAATGGCTGTTGGAGTAGCAAGACCAAGAGCACAGGGACAAGCAATGACAAGCACTCCCACAAACGACACAAGCCCATATGACAAGGCCTGCGAGAAGCCCAAATATTGAGAGCCAAGAAGTAGCCAAACTCCTAGGGTTAGAAAGGAAATGACTAGGACTATCGGTACAAATATTCCTGAAATTTTATCAGCTAAAGCCTGAATAGGAGCCTTACTTCCTTGAGCTTCCTCAACCATTTTTATTATTTGAGCAAGCAAAGTTTCCGACCCAACTTTTGTCGCTTTAAAAGTGAATGAGCCACTTGTATTGATTGTCCCAGCTACCACGCCGTCCCCAATCTTTTTTTGAACCGGCATTGGCTCTCCAGTAACCATTGCTTCATCCACGAAAGAACTACCCTCGGCAATAACACCATCGACAGGAATTTTCGTGCCTGGCTTCACAATAATCAGATCACCATGCTTAACGTCGTTTATGGAAATTTCTATTTCCTTCCCCTCTCTAACGACTAAAGCTGTCTTGGCTTGAAGATTAAGTAGTTTTTCTATAGCATCACCTGTCTTTATCTTAGATCGTGCTTCAAGATACTTTCCAAGAGCTATAAAGGTAATAACGACAATCGTAACGTCGTAGTACTGATAATTAACATTTATGAATGGCTTTAGTACTTCCTCAAACGCAGTAATAGCGAAACTGTACAAAAAAGCTGCTACCGTACCTATGCCGATAAGAGTGTCCATATTGGCCTTGCCGTAGCGGAGAAAGCGGTAGAAACCGAGTAGATACGGTTTACCAACAACAAAAAGCACGTAAGTCGCCATGAGAGGCAGTAGATGATGAAAAAATTCTTTAACTGTTAACCCCATTTCGCCTACTAGCCCATATTGAGCGAATATGTCCCAGCCCATAACAAAAGCCGCAAAAATAGCTAGAGGTATTGCCGAGAGCACTTTTATTTTCATATCCGCTACTTCGGCCAACTTCTCCTTCTTTGATTGATTGAGTCCCAAGTGCTCTGCGTGCTCACTCTCTGACATCCCCATTCCTCTTGCTGTTTCTGTGGCAAGGGTATAGCCAAGTTTTTCAATTTGCTTTGAGAGGTGCTCTGGGTTGGTTTTGGATTCATCAAAGGCCACTTTCGCTGTCTCTGTCCCATAATTTACTTCCGCAGAGTGAACACCTTCTGTTTTTTTAAAAATCTTCTCAATGATGGTTGCGCAAGAGGCACAATGCATCCCCTTCACATGAAAAATTTTTGGGTCATTCATAATCTATTTGCGCTTAAGTTTATAGACCTTGAGAACCTCATTTATGGCCTTACCGGAAGCTCCACTCTTTATCTGCTTAACAACACAATGAGACAAGTGGTGCTCAAGCAAGATATTCTCAATATTTGAAAGACCTTGCTTGATGGCGGAGCTTTGAGTAATAACATCGATACAGTATTTATCTTTCGCAATCATCTCTCGGAGCCCCCTAACTTGTCCCTCTATAATTTGTAAGCGTCTGACTATCTTTGACTTGTCGTTGTTCATACATAACAGTATATACCCCCTAGGGGGTATTCGTCAAGATAAGATGTGAATAAAAAAACCCCAACTTACAGAGTGGGGGTTGAGATCATCTCATCGATACTGTCCTCTGGACCATAGATTGGTAGCCGATGGTTTATACGAAGCCATTTGGCAAACGTAATCCAGGAACCATCGATGTTTACAAATGTGTCGCGTCGAAGCGAAAATCTTGCAAGGAACAACCCGTGGAAATCGTGTACACCCAAACCTTCGAACACAGCTCTTGCGATTTCGATGGCGGTATCGCAGAACTGTTCTCCGTCATCGAGGACAAATGAGAGCGTGAATTCCGTATCCATCCAGCTCGGTTTGAAACCATGTGGATTCGATGGGAGCTCAATCCTGACTCCCCATTTCCTTTTCCTCGCTGGGTCCTCAGTCATCCTCTTGATAGATTGTTCGAGGAACTTACTGATAGCCTCGGCTTGTGGAGGTTGATTGGAGCCATTGTGGAAGCACCCGTAGATCTCGAGCTTGATTGAACCTCGCCTCTGGCCACGACGGGGTTCAGAGATTGCTGTCATCTTGCCCAGAACATGAACCTTGTGTCGATCAGGGAGGGCGTTGGGGGGACAAATGTTTGGATCAAATTCCCCCTCCGCAGTTACACTTGTGGCAAGACCCCCGCCACAGAGATTCTGTCCACCGAAATCCCACTTCAAGACGACCCTATCCCAAGTCCTTTCCATACAATCTCCTTGTCGCCCATTGGACCTAGCGGACTAGGCGTTTGGCATCAGGCCAAAACTTTTCTGGCGAACAAAAGAATACTAACAATTCAAGCCACAAAAGCAATTTATATAAAATGAAAAGGCGCACTCCCAGAAGGAAATGCGCCCGTACTAATTGGTCGAATGGGTGATGTTTACCCCACGACCTGTTCTTGAATCCGGTACAGTCGCTCACGTATGTCCCGACGAAGCAACTGCCAGAGTTCGCTCACGGCATCGCGGAGATGTCGGAGCGGGGGAGGTACCTGTTCGGCCTCGTAGTCGAGCGCCGGCCAGATCTGACCCTGTCGGATGAGCTCGTACAGCTCGCGCAGGTCCGCCACATTCTTGGCACGGATCCTCACATGGTAGTGCCCGTGATCTCCGCCGATCTCTTGCAACTCTGCCGAGGCCGAACGAAAACGATAGCAGCCGAGTCGACGTCGCGGAGTGAAGCCGTATCCGAAGTTGTCGTAATAGCTCACCTCGGTGACGAAGCTCGCGATGTCCGTAGGCGCTTCAGTAAGAAGATCTCCTCCGTGAAGAGTAACCTCCCCATCCTGCGCCACATCGATCCTGCGCGTGCCGAGTGTCAACACGTTCTGCAAATAACGGCGTTCACCGTTACCTCTCCACTCATTGCTGAGCGTGGCGCCGGCTTCTTCCATTGCCAGCCGATCAAAGCTGAACCGTAACATGATTTCTCTCCCCTTCTTCCTGCCCCCGGCGGTCCGGTGGGTCAGTGAGTGGTAAAGAACACACGCTTTCAGGCGTGACTGACTACTTGGATTTCATCAGTATTTATAGTGTATACTAAATAAGTCTATTTGTCAAGTGCAAGTTTGAACGGTAATTAAAAATAGATGGCAGAAGCCATCATTTTTAATTTGGTGCGCCGGGTTGGATTCGAACCAACGAAGGCCGAAGCCGAGAGATTTACAGTCTCTTGTATTTGACCACTCTACCACCGACGCGTAAGACCTATATTAGCGGGTAGTCCTCTGTTTATCAACAACAGTACTTACGCTTCCACTTCTTCTGCCTCTTTTTACATCAAAGGTATACTCACCGTTTTTTTTGTCGACAAGGACAGTGCCACCAGAAAGAACCTTATTGCCTATCATCATAGTGGCGACAGGATTAAGAATTTTTGTTTGAATGAGACGCTTAAGCGGGCGAGCACCATATTGTGGGTTGTATCCTTCTTTGGTCAGTTCATCGAGTACGGAGTCACTAATGACAAGCTCAATCTCCTTCTCTGCTAGACGCTTCTTGATAAATCCGACTTGAATATTAACTATCTCCTTAATATTTTCTCGAGTAAGAATGTCAAAGACAATAATGTCATCGAGACGATTCAAAAACTCTGGACGAAACTGATCCTTAAGAGAATCTAACACCTTCTCTTTGACTCCTTCGTAATTCTCCTTCTCCCCCTTTGAGAACCCCATGGTTTGCATCCTATCTATGTACTGAGCACCAACATTACTGGTGAGAATAATAATAGTGTTCTTGAAGTTTACTACTCTCCCCTTTGCATCAGTGAGCCTACCATTATCTAAAACTTGGAGAAGGATATTGAAAACTTCTGGATGAGCCTTCTCTATTTCATCAAACAATATTACCGAGTATGGCCTATGACGAACTGCTTCCGTGAAGGTGCCCCCATCATCAAAACCAACATAGCCGGGAGGAGCCCCGATGAGTTTAGAAACAGAGTGCTTTTCCATAAACTCGCTCATGTCTACTCTTATCAAGGCCTTATCATCATCAAACATAAATTCAGCTAAAGCTTTAGTAAGCTCCGTTTTACCAACTCCAGTAGGACCCAAAAACATAAAGGAACCAATCGGTCTTTGAGGATCAGAGATACCAGCTCGACTTCTTTTAACAGTGTCAGCAATTTTTTTAACCGCATCATTTTGGCCAACAATGCGCTTTTTTAAATACTCTTCCATTCGGCCTAATTTTTCGGCTTCCTCCTCTAACATCCGAGACACTGGTATGCCTGTCCATCGGCTAACTACATCGGCAATGTCGGACTCCACTATCTCTTCTTTCAAGATTCTTCTCGAACTCTGAAGCTTCTTAAGACGCTTAGCTTTGGTATAAAGGTCTATCTCCAGAGTTGGTATCCGACCGTAACGAAGCTCCGCGGCTTTAGAGAGATCCACCCTAGCCTCAGCCGCCTCGGCCTCAAGCCTCGTTGTCTCGAGATCTTTTTTAATATCTTTAATCTCCCCCACTGTCTCTTTTTCGTTCTTCCATTTCAGATCAATCTCAGAAGTTTTCTCTCTAAGATCAGCAACCTCTTTTTCTATCGCCTTAAGTCGTACTGCCACTTTGGCATTTTTGCTCTCTTTCTTTAAAGCCTCTCGTTCTATCTCTAACTTCATTATTTTCGAGTGAGTCTCCTGAAGAATTGGGGGCATGTTCTCAAGAGAAATTTTCAAAAATGAGGAAGCTTCGTCTATAAGATCGACTGCTTTGTCTGGCAAAAATCTATCAGTAATGTATCGAGAAGAAAGATTAACCGCGGCTTTGATACCATCGTCAGTAATGTGCACTCCGTGGTACAACTCATAACGCTCCTTAAGCCCACGAAGGATAGTCATGGCATCTTCCACTGATGGTTCGTTCACGTACACTGGCTGGAAGCGACGCGTCAGAGCTGGATCCTTTTCGATATGCTTCTGATACTCACGGATAGTAGTTGCTCCTATGGCCCGCAGTTCCCCTCGAGCTAAAGCTGGCTTCATCATGTTGGAAGCATCTATTGAGCCTTCCGCTGCACCGGCACCAACGATCGTATGTATTTCGTCGATGAAGAGGATAATCTTGCCTTCTGACTTTTCAATTTCTTTTATAATATTTTTTAATCGCTCCTCAAACTCTCCACGGTATTTTGTACCAGCAATGAGAAGCCCTAAGTCGAGAGACACCAGCTCTCTATCACGAAGTGATTCCGGCACATTTCCATTTGCCATCCGTGTTGCCAGCCCCTCAACGATAGCTGTCTTCCCCACTCCAGCCTCTCCAATGAGTATTGGATTATTTTTTGTACGGCGAGAGAGAATTTGAATTATCCGAGAAATTTCTTGATCTCGACCAATAACCGGATCAAGTTTATTGAGTTTGGCTAGCTTGGTGAGACTCCTTGTGTACTTAACAAGAGACTTAAATTTTTTCTCTTGCTTTGGCTCGACTGGACCAGCATGCTTCAACTCCTCAATCAGTTTAAGAATTGTTTGTCTGTCTATTTTAAATTTTGTAAGGAGTTCTTTTGCTTCCCCAGGAACTTCTAGAACAGAAAGGAAAAGATGTTCGGTAGACACAAATTCATCGCCAAGTCCTTGAGCTATTTTTGTTGAAGATTCGATAATGTGAGCAAGTTCTGGCGTGAGATATATCTGATACGAAGGAGAGAGAGTCTGGGAAGTTTCTGGATTTTCAATCGTTTCTAAGATTGAGTCAGTCAAAAGGATGGAGTCTACCTCCATCTTATCGAGAATGGAGATGACCACACTCTCTTCCTGAAGAATAAGAGCAGCTAGAAGGTGCATAGGATTGACGTGATTTTGTCCACGCTCAATAGCTAGCTCGTGAGCTCTGCGTATTGCTTCCTTGGCTTTGGTCGTAAAATGATTGAATGGTTGCATAGTCTTTTCCTATATTCTTATGTTGCTAGAGACTAACAACAAACTTTGAGAGAGCCGATACCACGGTATATGAGCTCGCAGGTAGGGTCAAGTCTGCATTGGATGTCTTGAGACCAACCAGTTCCCCCGAAAGATTTAGAAGGGCCCCACCTTGAGTCTCTTTAGCAGGGATGATGTCGGTCATGGCTGACCCAAGCCCCGCATCAAGAGAAAGGACTCGCCCAACAGCTACTTCGTTTTTGTCTATCCCTTCTATTGCAATAACTGTCTGACCAAGTTTGGGATCTATCGTAGAAACACTTAGAGCTGTCAGGGAGCGAAGCTTGGCATCGTCGGCCTGAATTTTGAAGAGAGCCATGCTTCCGCTCTCTCCAATTTTGGTCAAGATAGCTGGAAGAGTTGAACCGTCTGAAAATACCACGGTGTAAGCAACATTTAGTGTAACTTCTCTCTTGTCAGAAAGTACATGTCCCTGTTTATCGACTATCACTCCTAGAGCATAAAAATGCTCAACTCCATCTCCAGATACTGGTGACTTAATGCGCACTATTGCCTTTGAAGCTAATTCTATCGAAGAAGCAATTGCATCTCCCTCTTTAACAATCGTTACCTCTTTGACTGTAGTTCCTCCCCCCGATGGGGCGGTTGAAACTCGCTCAATTGTCCGCTCGACTACCCTGTCGATAGTTTGAGTTACTCCTTGGGGAGCCTCCGCCAAAAGAGAGGTGGTTATAATCCCTGTGGCGATAGAGGTAATGAAACTCACCAAAAGGGTGAGGAGAACGATTTGAGTCTTTGTAAGATCTTCCATCGTTGTCATGTTGGCATTATAACATTTCCTCTTTTAAAATTCTAACCGCATCACTCACGTCTTTTATTCTAGTATTTTTTCCAAAAGAAAAACGGAGAGTCTCTTTGTCTACCTCACTCTTATTCGAATCACAAGAACTTCCTGTCGAGACCGCCACACCACGCTCATCAAGTTTTATGGCTAGAAATTCATGCAAGATTCCGGGTATGGTGATGTTAACAATGTTGGGCAAACTCTCGTTAGGGGTATTTACTACAATTTGAGGAGTCCCCTCCTTCAACTTCGTTAAAAATATTTCTTTAAGCTTTGTCAGTCTATCCACCTCCTTGACTCTCTTAAGTTCTATCAGCTCAAGCTCGTTTGCAAATCTGATAATTGAGGAGATGTTCTCCGTCCCACTCCGAAGCCCTCTTTCCTGACCTCCTCCCATAATTAAAGGACGGAGTTCCACGTTTGGTCTTACTACTAACACTTCTCCAAGAGTTAAAAGATCTGCAGGAATTTTGTTTATATTTATTTCCAAATATTCATAAGCGGCAGAGGCATCGGTATGAAAGTACGGATACTTACTTTCTTTTTTCCTTCTTAAATCTTTTATGAGTCTTGCCAATTTAGGTACAGGGTTTATAGCACCCGTTTCGTTATTACCATAAATTACAGAGACCAAAATTGTATTATCTTTAATATTTTCAATAATTTTATCAACTGGAACAATACTCAATTCGGCTCCACGCCTCTCGGCTTCTTTGGCAGACTCAAGTACGGCCGGGTGTTCGCCGTCAGAAATAATTATGTGAGGATTTTTAATTTTTCCTTTCGTCGCTTCGAAGGCACCAAGAATTGCAAGGTTGTCAGATTCTGTACCGCCGCTAGTGAAAATAATATCTCGCTTTTGCGCGCCTAAAATTTGGGCAATTTTAAGTCTTGCGTCTTCTAGCTTCTTGCGAGCCTCCATCCCTTCCTTATGTATCCCAGAAGGATTGTCCTTGCCCCCCGCGAAATCAAGAAATATTCTCTTCTTTTTTAACCAGCTCATTGACCTCATTCTAGGAATAAAGCGTGATTTTGCAAGCTATTTGTGCTAATGTACCAACACCATGAAATCCCCTAGACCGCCAGTGGTAGCCATAGTTGGACACATCGACCACGGAAAATCGACACTTCTTGACTACATCAGAAAGTCTAATGTGGTGGAAGGAGAGGCGGGGGGCATAACTCAACACGCATCAGCATACGAAATCTCTCATAAAACAGATGATGGAAAAGAGAACAAAATTACTTTCCTCGATACTCCTGGGCACGAAGCCTTTCAATCCATTAGAGCGAGGGGTGTGAGAGCAGCAGATATTGGAGTTTTGGTTGTATCTGCAGAAGATGGTGTCAAACCTCAAACAGTCGAGGCTCTTAAGAGGATACGTGAGTCAAAGGTGCCAATGCTTGTGGTAATTACAAAAACAGATAAATCATCTGCCAATGTTGAGATGGTTAAACAATCTCTAGCAGAAAACGATGTGTATGTGGAAGGATACGGAGGAGACGTGCCGATGGTCGCTCTATCGGCAAAAACTGGAGCAGGTATCAAAGATTTTTTGGATATGGTCGTCCTCCTATCGGAAATTGAACATTGCAGTGGTGAAAGTGAGCGACTAGGAACAGGTGTAATTATTGAAAGTAAATTAGACTCTAAAAAAGGTATCACGGCTGTTGGAGTCATAAAGGACGGCACAATCAAGATTGGTCAGATCGCAGCATCTATTGGCACAATTGCGCCTTTGAGATTTATCCTCGATGCGGATGGAAAGAGTGTAGAGGAACTTTCTTTTTCCTCACCTATTCAGATAGTGGGCTGGGATAGACTTCCACCAGTTGGAGCCATATTTGAAATATTTGAAAATAAAAAAGCGGCACAATTTTATGCCGATTCTGAAGCTCTTAAAGCTAGGACACCAAAAAGCGACTCTCTCTCTGAAGCAACAGCTGAAAATATGCGAGCCTTGCCTATCATCATCAAAGCCGATGCAACCGGAAGCCTTGAGGCGATAAAATATGAATTGAGCAAAATTTCCCGCGAGAGAATTTCTATAAAATTGGTTAGTGCCGACGTGGGCACCATAAGCGAGAGTGACGTTAAAACAGGCATGACGACACCGGGAACAATAATTTTTGGCTTCAATACCAAAATAGATCCTCAAGCTGGGGCTTTAGCGGAGCGCACCGAGACCATTTCCATAGAACTTTATGATGTCATTTATAAATTGACAGAAAGAATTAATGAACTTCTCGATGAAAAAACTCCCAAAGTCGAGGCTGAGGAGGTTATGGGGCGAGCGAAAATTCTTAAACTTTTTTCAAAAACTAAAGACAAGCAAGTCATCGGGGGAAGAATGGAAAGTGGCATGATGGAAAAAGGTTCAGTAGTAAAAATTATTCGTCGGGATGAAGAAATTGGTCGAGGAAAAGTTAGAGAACTTCAACAGTCAAAGGTTGCTACAGGAAGTGTCTCGGAAGGAAATGAATTTGGCGGACTAGTGGAATCTAAAATTGACATTGCTCCCGGAGATTATTTGGATAGAGTGGTGATGATAACCACCTAGCTCACAGATATATGAGAGAGATAAAGCACAATAAGATAGAAGGAATTCTTCATCGTCTAGCAGCAGAATATATTCGAGATGAAGCAGGTAAATCATCTCTTATTACCGTTACTCGTGTGGAATTAAATCTTTCTGGCAAAGATGCAGTCATCTTCTTCACTACACTGCCAGAGTCGGAAGAGGATACGGCTTTAAAATTTTTGGATAGGAAAACTCCAGAATTTAGACAACGTGTAATGAAAGAATCGCGTATTGGTATTATCCCCCACCTACGTTTCAAAATTGATTACGGCGAAAGAAATCGTCAGAGACTCGATGAACTTAGTCAGAGTAACTAAATATGATAATGTAGTGGTTACGGCCTAGTCGCCAAGTAGTAAGGCAACTCTCTGCAAAAGAGTTATACGGCGGTGCGATTCCGCCCTAGGCCTCAAGGTC
>CAYHKS010000006.1:0-18129 GCA_964357345.1 uncultured Candidatus Saccharibacteria bacterium
TTGACCCTCGTCGTGGCGAGCCCTTCGGAGACGTGGTTCTGGTCCGGGTTGCCGACGGTCTTCGCCACGCTGGGGTCGGTCGACATCACCTCCACGACCGGGAAGTAGCCGTCGGGCGCCCGGAAGCGGAACTCGAACCCGTAGGAGCAGTTCGGTCCGCAAACCGAGACCACGAACGGGTTGTTCTGGGCCGGCGGGAAGTCGATGTCCTGCGAGGGGTTGAGCCCGGTCGCATCGCTGCAGGCCGAGACGATGGCCACACTGGCCAGAGTCAAGGCGGTGTAAAGCATGGCGCGGAAACGCATGGGAACTCCTTGTCTTGAGGGGGTTTTCGCTAAAGGGCTTACTAACTACTAGTATATCACACTCTTTTAGCTTTTGTCAAGCCTGTCCCGCCATGGCGGTGGTGCTTTTTTGAGCCCGACTTTTTGAGAAATTTTCGGAGTTTAAAGACCTCCATATGCATAAAAGGTGCGAACCACTCTATGGAGGCGAAGAAAAGGGCTCCGCCAGAGAAGAAAGTCATTCTTTGGATAGTTCTCGAGGTGAGACTGACATTGAAAAGTTTGTCCATATAGTAGGGAAGGAAGCCGACAGAAGTTAAGTTAGCTTGTTGATCTGCAAGATCACGGAAGTGTTGCTCGAGGATGGTGAGTGGACAGTTACCGTAATATGACCAAAGGATGAAAATAACAATCAGTGCTCCTGCTTCCAAAGGTCGAAAACGCTTATATCTAAAACAAAGAAGTAAGCCTATCACTACCGCCACAACTGTCGTGATGTGTGCGATGGCGGTGATATCTGCCAAAAATGATGGACTCATTCAAAAAATTCTAACACGGAACTTTATTCAAAATGGATTTTGGAGGAGTTTATAGCTAGACGAGCTTGGAGTAGGGGATGATTTTTAAGTTCTGGATCAGATTCAACTATGTTTATTGCTTCGGTGCGAGCGGCTTCGACCATTTTTAAGTTTTTGATAGCCTCCATACCGAGGTCCGAGATGCCCCACTGCTTGCCCCCTGCAAGTTGTCCTGCTCCGCGTTGCGAAAGATCAAACTCGGCAAGTTCGAACCCATTTTTGGCGGTTGAAAGCGCCTTGAGTCTATCAACAGTCAACTTCCCACTACTTTTGGTAAAGACAAAACAATATGGTTGGTGCGTACCACGCAAAACTCTTCCACGAAGTTGGTGGAGTTGCGAAAGCCCAAATCTTTCTGCTCCCTCAATAATAATCACAGTAGCATTCTCTACATTCACTCCCACTTCCACCACAGAAGTAGAAACGAGGATGTTTATCTTGCCGTCTTTAAACGAGTTCATTATCTTGTCTTTCTCCACAGCACTCATTTTGGAGTGCATGACCTCTATCTCATATTCAGGAAAGATTTCCTGTTTGAGTCTTTTGGCTTCTTCTTTGACAGACCTTGCTAGCACCGCGAGCTCTTTGGTTGGATCGGGCTCGTCTATACGCGGGCAAATGACATATACCTGCCTGCCAAGCTTTAGTTGTTCTCGAACTTTCTCATAAGTTCTCTCTCTTTCACTTGGTAAGACTACTTCTGTAATTATTTTCTTTCTACCCGCGGGCATTTCGTCCAAAAGCGTGAGGTCGAGGTCGCCGTAGAGAGTTAGAGCCAGAGTTCGAGGGATGGGGGTGGCTGTCATAGAGAGTAAGTGAGGCACGATTTTATCCTTGCTTACAAATTCTTTTCTTTGATTTGTGCCAAAGCGATGTTGCTCATCTATGATGGCGAGAGCGAGGTGTTTAAACTTCACTTTCTTTTGGATGAGAGCGTGAGTACCAATGACAATAGCTACCTCGCCGTTTGTTACCCATTTCTGTAACTGATTTCTAGAAATGTCTGTCCAGCCGGAAGTATTTACTTTAGAAGGAAATTTGCGAGCTCCAGAACCAGTGATAAGAGCGATGCTTATTGGTAAATGTTTGAAAAGTTTTATAAAAGACTCAAAGTGTTGCTTGGCCAAAATTTCTGTTGGGGCCATGATCGCTGTTTGGAGAGTGCCAAAGCTCTGACCTTTAGGTTTAGAAGTGGCTATAGCAAAGGCTAGTGTCGCTGCTACCGCTGTTTTTCCACTACCCACGTCTCCTTCCAAAAGTCTCGCCATGGGCTCCCCACGCTTGAAATCTTTTAAAGCAAACTCTATGGAACGGCGCTGAGCATTCGTCGCCTCAAAGGGGAATCTTTTTATGAATTCTTCAATCTCTTCAGCAGATTTGTCTATGACAAAAGTTTTTTCTGCTTTAAACTGCTGTCTGGATTTTTGTCTCTCAAGTTGGATGAAGAAAATTTCCTCAAAGGCAAATCTTTTTCTAGCTATCTCGGCATCAGAAAGGCTTTTGGGAGTATGAATCCAAACAAGAGCTGTGCGGAGAGTGGGAAGGGAGTACTTTTTTAATATTTCTGCGGGAATTGGATCCTCAATTTCGTCCAAAATTTCTGTGAGAAAGATATTTTGTAGTTTATGAAAGAGCCAATTACTGGTGACCCCTCTTGTCTCTGGATAGACAGGATATAAGGAGTGAGAGTCTTGGGCAAACAGGGTTGGGGCGCTCTCAATTTTTGGATTTGAAAAGTATAGGACTCCATTTCTCTCCGCTACTTTGCCCTCCACGCGCATGTTTTCGCTGTCGTGGAGCATGTGGGCCAAATATGGCTGATGGAACCAAACTAATTTGATTTTGCCAGTCCCATCTTCCACAAAGGCCTCCGACATAGAAATTTTCTTCTTCCAAGCCTTGCTTGTTTTGAGTCCACTAATTTTTCCGAAAATTGTTGCCTGTTGTCCCTTTTGCAAATTGTTTATCGCAGAGACTTCTGCCATATCGCCATAGCGAGTGGGGAAGTGGTAGAGAATATCCTCAACTGTTTCAATGCCGAGCTTTTTCAAAGCCTTTTCCTGCATAGGCAAAATGCGAAAGTGCTCTACAAGTTTGTCGCCCAATTTCATCTCCCTATTCTAGCCTATGTCTCTTTTCGTATGCTACGAACCCCCAAAGATTGAACCCAATAAACAAAGCGAGAAAAATTAGTGAGGTCGTTTGAGAGAAGGGCTTCAGAAGGACGAAGTAGAAGTATGAAGTAATGATGAGGCCGGCAAAATCGCAACAGACGTCCATAATCATGTTGGGCGTATGTTCCTTGATGCCAAGCAATACCTCTGCTACCTCCCAACCAACGAAGAGGACAAGAGCGATAATGATTGATGGTACCAAGGACAGTCCAAAGTAGAAGAGGATGATTCCTAAAACGATTCCAGAGAGGACGTGATTTATTGACCAAAGGTCAAAGTACTTACCCTCCTTCCAGTAATCGTTAATCTTTAACATCCAAGTACTTTAGCACAATGTAGTTTATAATGATGGGATGAAAATCATCATTCATCTTCTTATCTCGGCTCTAGCCATATTCGTTACGGCCTACTTTTTGCCAGGGGTGCAAGTAACAGGCTACGTAACATATCTCATTTTGGCTATTGTTTTGGCTGCTATAAATATTTTTATCAAACCAATTCTGACTATTCTCACCTTACCACTCTCCATTGTCACTCTCGGGCTCTTCTCGATAGTAATAAATGCAGTTCTTATCATGCTTGCAGACAAACTCGTATCAAATTTTTCTGTAGATGGGTTCCTGACAGCTCTTCTCTTTGGTGTAATTCTTTCTATAGTCTCATTTGTTCTAAAGAGGTTCGATTAATTTTTTGGTAAATTTGACATAGAGGCTTCTAACTGCTAGAATACAGGCAGAAGTACCAACCACCAACCTGGGATGAAGGCGGACTGATGAGTTCGGAGAAAAAAAAGGTCGGATACGTGAAGTTCTCGCACCATTTCACCAGCGGACACATCGTGTTCTCTGATGGGACGAAAAGCGAGGAGTTCACAACCAAGAAGGATGGCTTTGAGATTGTGAGGAGGGCCTTAGACGAAGGGCGTCTGGATGAGGTCCCAGCCAAAACCGCTCACCGTGTCATCAAACACACGATGAGGGAATCTGGCAAGGTTCCCCACTCTGGCACTCGGTTCGTTCCCTCAGGTCATCACCCCGAATAATGAAACCCCGCGCGACCAAAAGTCGCGCGGGGTCTTTTCTTGTAAAAAAAAGCGCGCGACGGATTGTCGCGCGCGGGGGAGATCGTCTCTGCTGAACAGTCTTCATGTGGGGCTTGTACTGCCCCAGTGCCTTGTTGAGGAGGGCTTCGGCGATTGCCGGATTTTCGGGATTCGAAGAGTCATACGAGTTCTCTCCGAGGACTCCGATCCGACAAACTTCATTCGGCCGCCAGCTTCGGCACAGATGTTTTCTGTACCAGCTGCGGGTATCCTCCTTGTAGGCCCCGGTCGCGCTGAATCCTGTGACAGAGTCCTTCACATCGAAGATGAGGAAGACTCCCATGATGGAGCTGTCCCTATCAACAGTGAAGGTGAAGCCGTTGTCGATTCCGTTGTAGAGATGTCGAACGACTCCATTGTTCGGCACTTCGGGGGACATCGGAGACGTGAGGACAGAGGCGATGACGGCGAGGACGCCAACAACGAGGGCGAGAATAAATCGGAAGGGGCTCAATTCCGGCTTGGTCGCAGTCATCATCACCTCCTTATGGAAAGAGCGTTATTTTTTTGTCTCTTCAATAAGTAAATCCTAGAGGAAAAAATATGTCAATGAAAAAGCGCGCGATAAAGCTATCGCGCGCTTGCGGAAGACTCACAATCTTGAGTGGAGGTACAGAGTAGGCCAAGTAGAAGGCGTAGGCAGAGGCGAGGAGCGCCTCAACATTCTCCAACTCTTTAGCCGTGAGCCTCTCTGTGTTACCAAGGGACTCTTGTATGAATCCAGTTTGCCCAAACTGAATCCAAATACCACAGTAGAAATTGTTTGTGTCCCTACACACATATATCCTGTCCCAGTCGCCACTCCAGTCATCGTCGATGCCGACCCAGCGCTTTCGTAGAATGGTGTCCCTAATTTCCACGATGAAAGTCGGAGAGGCACCTCTACCCACCACACTCACAGTGACAGGAAGTCCACCCAGGCTTCCAGAGAAGAGTTTGTGTACAACTGTGGGATGTGGTGTTGGGAGACGTTCTTTACTTATGAAGGAAGATACACAGCTTGCCGAGATGAAAACAGCAAAAGCCAAAACGATTCTTACTTTCGCGCTCACGTACCCTCCCAGTGAGAGAACTTTTCTTCAATAAGTAAATACCTATGACTTTCATATGTCAACGCAGAAATATTTTTTTGTAATCTAGGACACCAATGCACGGCATATTTTTATGGATAGTTTGTTTGCATCTCAAGTATTCTTTCTCATTTCCTCTGTCGGCTTTGTAGTTCTGTGGGTTTTTACGGCGGTATTCCTCTTTTATCTTATCCGTGTCACAAAAACTTTTTCCAAGACTCTTGAAAAAATAGAAAAAGATGTAGATAAGCTCGGAGATACTACCAAGGAAATGCTCGAAGATGTCAGAGATAGTGTAGTGTTCAACCTTCTTTTTCGGAAAAGGAAAAGAAAAAGCAAATAGCAAAAAAACATAACAATGAAAAAAATAAAAAAAGGAATATCTAAAGGAAAAATGGTGGCGATAGGTGGGGCAGCAGTAGCCGCCGGCGCAGGAGCGTATTACTTTCTCGATAAAAATAGTAAAAAGCATCAAAAAGAATTAAAAGAACAATTTAAGAAGGCAAAAAAAGTGGTCAATGAAGTAGTCAAGAAGGTAATCAATCAGACTGATATCCAAGTAAAAAAGAAACTTAAAACTAAAAAATTGAAATAGTTGAAAAAAAGACGCGCTCTAGGCAGAGCGCGTCTTTTTTACAAAACTTCTCTAACTATTATTTTGTTTTGAAACTCAAAGCGCTTCCCTTTGTTGTGCCCTGACTATTTTGTCCAACGAGGTGGAAGTAGTAGGTAGTGTTTGCCTTAAGTCCGGTGATGTCGTTCGTTACAGAAGAGGCCGAAGCACTTGCAGTGAGAGTCTTGGTGGCAGTGGTGCTTAGTCCGGCAGCACCGAGATTTGCATCTGTGCTGTACTCAAACCAATACTTCGTATCCTCTCCACTAGCTGAAACTGTTCCAGAGACGGAGACAGATGTGTTTCCAGTAGAAGTAGAAGAGTCTGTGGTGACAGCGGGACCAAGAGCTTGGATAGAGTTTGCATTCTGTGTACCGACAGCAGGAGAGCCATCCTTGCTTGTTGAATATATAAGTCCACCTAGGAGAACGACGAGCACTAGGGCACCGATTGTTGCTGATTTACTCATAATTTTATTGAAATTTAATTTTAGTTACCTATTCTTCTTACACCTTTCTATCCAACTTGTCAAGCCCTAAGATTTTGACACCAAAGTAAACGACAAGAGCTATGACAATGAAGTCAATTACCACTCCAAAAAGATCTCCGTAGAGAATCTGAGCCGAACCAATGGAGAGAGAGGCGGTCTTAAGTTCACCACCAGCACCGAGGGCTAACCCGAGGAGGGGGTTAATAATATCTGTGACAAGAGCCGACACAACTTTGGATACTGCCCCGCCTAAAATAAATCCAACTGCGAGTCCCACCACTCCCTGTTCGCGAATAAAATCTAAAAACCCTTTCATAAAAATATTATACACCCTCTCTTTTGAAATAAAGGAGAGTCTTGACATTTCCAAAATAGTTGATACTATCGCTCTAGATTCTGAACCCTCCACAGGAGCAATCCATGGGTCTCATCGAGAAGTCGGCATATCTCAACATGGGAGAAAACGGGCTCCATGGGCACATCATTTACTCAGATGGCACGAGGAGTCCTGACTTCATCACCGTCGAGACGGCTCTCTGGCTACTCTACGAAGCCGAAGAGGAGGGGAAGGCCACGGTTGAGGAGGTCTGCATCGTTGAGGAGCAGATTCTCAAGACGTTGATGCCTTCCACCGCCTTCGAGCTTGCGGCACTCGAGAATGTCGTCGACCAGTCGCTCGACGACGAGTGGCCTGAAAATCTTCCACCCGAATCAAGTTCTACTGTCTACCACTAGACCACCGGTCACGCGAAGCTCCTAAGCCTCGCGTGGCCTTTTCATTTCCTAAACAATCATGACGAGAATAATAAGGAGGAGAGTGATGAGAGCGAAGGTGCCAAGAGTTTTTAAAAAGAAACTCACTGCCTCTTGCTTGCGTCCTTCATTAAACATCTGAACAGGTTCCCAAAAGAAGAGGTAACCCATAAGCGCTGCTGAGAAGGTGAGGAGAGAGAGCATGGTCATCGGCATAAGTACGTTGTCTTCCTTTGGGATAAGATTCTGTCCGTAGAACATAAACAGACTGACCAGAGTAATGTACCCCGTCGCAAGCACTGCATTTTTGAATGGATTTTTCATACCTACACTCTAACAAATTTAAAAACAACGTCAGCCCCCAGAATCTATTCTAGTATTCTCAAGAATTTGAGAATAGTTTTTCCGGTTGAGGTGAGGGCGTGGCGAACGTTGTTGCCCTCGCTTCTTTTTATGACGAGACCGGCAATGGCGAGTCGGCGTATGTGGTCCGAGGCAGTTTTGAAATTGATCTTTAGTTTCTCAGCAATTTCGAAGACGGATAACTCTGGAGTTTTTTCGAGCAGAGTTAGGATCTCGATTCGTCGGTGATTAGCGAACCCCTTAACTACTCTCTCAAGTTGTCGATAAGTTTTCATAAATTTATTCTATTACTTATCAATTTATTTTATCATTCACCCAACATCTATTCTAGTATTCTTGAGAATTTGAGAATAGATATTGTGGATGGGGAAATGGGGAAGGGGATGTGGATTTATCGGTGGGGGCAACCGGACCAGCAACATGGGCGACGCATACCACCCTTGAGCTTCGAGAGAGCTTTGTCTATTCGTATCTGTCTCGTCTCAAGCTTCTTGCCCGAGATGACCCAACAAATCCATTCGTTACGAGCGAGTGGAGTAGTACTCTCCCATGTAAAAAGTGCCTTTGAGTTAGAAGCTAAAGCTTTCCTCAAATCCTCCGGCAAACTATGTACTGTTCCCGTCGAAATCTTCATCACTCAATTATACAAGATTCATCTCTCTCAAAATCTATTCTGGTATTCTTGAGAATTTGAGAATAGATGGGGTAAAAAAATCGACAGCTTGCGCAGTCGAGTTTGGAATTAATCGCGTTTTGGTACCTTGGGACGGATCTCGATGATGGTCGTTCCGCCACGAGGCTTCACGAGGTCATCGTAGAGAGCCTGGAGTCTCCGTCTGTCCTCGTCAGTGATCTTGCCCTTCTGCGAGACGAGAGCTACGACAGGACCACCGTACTTCTCCCAGAGAGTTCCAAGATGACTCCCAGAAATCTCGCGGAATTCTCCAGAGTCAAGAATCTTCTTGATCTCGGGAGCTACACCTCTTGCCCATGCAGCCACCAACTCTGGGCTAATTCTGTAGACACCCATACCACCTCCGCTGTTTGTCCGCGGTAACTCTACTCTTTTTGCTTACCGTTGGTCAACATTTTATAGATAAAGCGGACAGTTTGTGTTAAATTGAGCCGGAACTGGAGGAACAAGGAGAGTTGGCTGAGTGGTCGAAAGCGCCTCACTGCTAACGAGGTATCCCCTTTAAACGGGATCCAGGGTTCGAATCCCTGACTCTCCGCAAAATCAGCCCGCGTAAGCGGGCTTTGATTTTGCAGGAGACGAGTGACATACTGAGCATGTCACGAGAGGGGATTCGAAGCCCGATTGAGCATAATTTATGAGCTTGAGAAATAAATTATCCAATCGGGGTACTGGTCCTGTAAGGACCGAATCCCTGACTCTCCGCTAGGTTTTGAGCAACTTAACTAAGGGCGGTAGGGCAGAAGCTACATACTCAGTGTCTTTCTTTGTATATTTATGGTCCTTGCTCTTCAGAGTCTGCATATGGATCCGGTTTCTCTTTTTTCGAATGCTCTCTAATTTCTTGTGGAATCGATCTGTAAAAATTTTATACTTCTTCCCAATTTCATTAAGAGATTGAAAGTCAATACTTTCGTCCCATTTAAATGGAGATTTCACTTTTTCACATATTACAAGACATTTGTCTTGATCAGGAGTCTGGTAATTGAATTCTTTTGGCAGGGTATGAATTATTCTGTTTTTGTATACATAACGATGTTCAATCATTAGTCCCTCGTCATGAAGTTTTTTTATTGCAAAATATGCGATTGCCTCAACCATTGACGCTAGGAATAAAAACACGGCCTTATAGTAACCAGATCTTCTTTTCGCAGGTTTTGATTTCGCCTCTAGGAGGAAAAGTGATATTTGCTCCGAGGTCCACTCGAAATTGTCTGCAAGAGCTTTATATTTGCTGTCCATTTACTTCTTGATGTCTCTCAGCGCTTTACTGAGCGACGGAAGACCTTCCTTCTTTAGGTAGGTCTCAAGTTTCATGTCATCTCTTACGCCAAAATCAACATCGTACTTCTTCTCGATATTTTTTATCAAGGTGTCTCCCCGTTTCTGTCTGAATTGGTCTTTTTTCTCACTCATTTGTCTGTATAACGATATTAGAAGGAATAACTTAGAATAAATTTAACATACTTCTGGACCATTTCCCATGATTGAGAAAACGGCTCAACTGTGGGAAGCTGTAGTCGATGGCGAATAGAAAGCTACCGTTGGCAAAGGCGCTAAAAACAACGAGTTTTTGAAATAGATTTATGAAATTTCCCAAGATAATTGATAACAAAAGAAGCACTCTCCTTGATACCTTTATTGAGGCGTGCAAACTCCACAAGGAGATTGCTATAGCAACAGGATATTGGGATCTCGAGGCAATGAGGCTCGCTATGCCTCATCTGGAAAAATTTGAAAGGATACGCCTCCTAATTGGTCGTGAGCCTCTTATTCCACGCCACCAGCTCCAGCAACCAGAACTTGATTATCCTGACCAAGATTTCAAGTTTGACCTATCAATGCTCGCCCCAGAGTCTGATTTGAAAGATGTCGTTACTGAGATTAAAAAATGGATCTCTGACGAAAAGTTGGAAGTACGTGTATACCGTAAAAACTTCTTGCACGCCAAGTGCTTTATCTTCGGAACATACGAATCTGACGAAGCTATCGGTATTATCGGATCGTCTAACTTCACAAAGAATGGCCTCACTCACAACTCGGAGCTTAATGCCCTTGAATCTGATCACCGTGTGGTGCTATTTCAACCAAAAAAAGAAACGCAAGAAGTCGGACACCTCTTTTGGTTTGATGAACTTTGGAATGACGAAACTACAGAAAAGTGGAATGAGGAGTTTGGTGCAATTCTTGAGACTTCACCTGTTGGCGACAAGCTTTATTCTCCATACGAGACATATATAAAGACACTTTACGAACTCTACAAAGAAGAAATACAAGACGATCCTTTCGATGTTGTAAACAACGGACAAGGAAAAACTCTTTTTGACTTTCAACAGAAGAATGTACACGCACTTTTGCGACGACTGCGAAAGTACAACGTGGCAATGCTCTCCGATTCAGTGGGTCTTGGTAAAACCACTACGGCGATTACGGTATTGAAGCAGTATTTGGATAACCCAGAAGGAAAAAAGCGTGTTGAGGTCATCTGTCCGAAATCTCTAGTTCAGCAATGGCAAAAAGAGCTTGCCTCTGAAGGTGTGTTTGGTCTCAAGCCGATCACTCTCCAAAACAGCAACGAAATAGATCAAAGGAAAGAGTTGGATACTATCGCCAGTGTATCTTTGTTCGTGATTGATGAATCCCACAACCTACGACAGACAAGCGGTACTCGTTTTAGACAGTTGCTTGAATGGGTACGAGCTAACCCTAAAGCACACGTCCTACTTCTCACTGCTACCCCGATCAACAATCAGTTGAGTGATATTACAAACCAGATCCTTCTTGGTACTGGTGGAGACGCGGAAGTCCTCAAAGTTACGGTTGCTGATGAACAAAAGCAGACTGTTCAAATTAGTTTCTATCAGGCAGTTGAAAACCTCAAAAAGAAGATCAATCAGGATCTCAAGCGTGATGGAAAGATCGACTACAACTACATCAAGCAGATAATGACCCCGATCATTCGTACGTTTGTTGTTCGTCGTACCCGACAAGGCATTGAGCAAGAATATGGATCACTCACTATTGATGGAGTTGCAAAGAAGTTCCCGAAAGTGATCCCAGAAGTTACGGTGTATGAGTTCGACAAGAAACTTGTTACAAAAATCAAATCTGTCGACTCTAAATCTTTTGACCTTAATCTTATTTACAGTCTCGATCCTAACGAGATCGTAGAGAAGTGTAAGGATCTCAAACACCCCACAGATCAACTAGCCCTTGTTGCCAAGAAAGTGGGTCAAGCAGTACTTGATGACGAAAACCCAATGTACTTCGTGTTCCAGTTGATCCTTATGCTCGGCTTCATTCCATATCGCTGGATGATGTATCAGAGCAAGTACTATGGAAAGACACGAGACGAAATCAAGGAGATCGGATTAAGTTCTGATCAGAGTAAGAGGCTTCTTCTCCAGCTCGGTATTTTCGGTATCTTGCGTACAGTGTTCTTGAAGCGAATGGAATCATCAGTGAGTGCACTCCGATCATCACTCGACACATACGCACGAAAGCTCGATCTCTTTGAGAAAGGTATTAAAGAAGGAAAAATCGTATCTCTTGATGACATTGAAGCATTGAGTATTAGCTTGGGCGATGAAGATATTGAAGTGGATGCAGAATCGCTGGAAGAAAATACACTTGATGTTGTTGATAGTAAGAACTATGAGCTTGAAGCGATCAAAGCAGATCTCGCAAAAGAAAAAGAACTTGTTGCAATCATTCGTGAGCAACTTGAGATCCTCAACAAAGACGACTCGAAGATTAAATGTTTTGCTGATCGTCTTGAAAAGCTACGCATAGAGCAACCCGATAAGAAAGTCCTCGTGTTTTCGTACTTTGCTGATACCGTCAACTACCTAGAAGAAAGTATTGGTAAGTATGCACCGTCTATTGATCACACAAACACGGGCTTCGTATCCTCAAAAAACCGTAGTGATGCAGAAAATATTGCGTCTCGCTTCTCTCCCATATCAAAGAAGTACCAACTGAAAGAAGGAGAAACTCCATTGCAGTACCTATTCTCCACAGATGTACTTTCAGAAGGTCAAAACTTGCAAGATTCTGGTATTTTGATCAACTACGATCTCCATTGGAATCCAGTGCGTATGATCCAGAGAAATGGTCGTGTAAACCGCCTCGGTTCTAACTTTGAGGAAGTGTACATCTACAATATGCGACCTGAAGCAAAGCTCGACTCGTATCTTAAACTTATCCAAAGACTGCAAGGAAAGATCGACATCATCAAGAACACCATTGGTACTGATACGCCTGTGCTTGATGAGCCAGAAAACCCGATTGAGTATACCGATTCAGTGAGCGATATTTATAGCCCAGACTTCCAGAAGCGAATGCAGGCTCTCCAAGATGCAGAGAAAGCTTCTGACTTCCTGCTTTCTGAAGATGAGTTTGTACTCGATCTTAAACGATTCAACTCAAACGCCAGCTATCCCGAAAAGTACAAGAAATCCATCTACGAAATATCTGCTGGTAAGTGGGCGTTGATGCCTGACAATAGTTCTCGTGGACAGGATAAGCCTGATGTCTTTGGAATGGCACGATTGTTCGCGGAATCTGGAGAAGAAGTAGGTTTTCAGTTTGCAAAGATTGACCCTAACGGATCTCAAATACAGGCAGTATCTCAACTCCAAGCCATTGAATGGCTGAGAACTACGCCAGAAGATAACGAACGATCAAAAGACAAAGTCACTGCAAACAAAGTTGCAGTGAAAGAACAACTACAATCTCGTGTTGTTCAATACTTCGGAGAAGAAGAGACTGGTGCATTGATCGGACAGGAAAACGAAATACTTCGCCTTATGCACTCTGTTGGCTATACCGAGTTAGAGATTGATACTGTTCGAGACGCATTCAAGACAAGGGATATTTTCTATCGTCGAGACATCGGGCAGTTAAAGCGAAGAATAATGACTCAGAAAAACAAAGGTGATGTATATCAAGAAAACCTGAAGCAACTTGTCTCTCTCGCAAAAGAGATCAATAAGCACTCGGAGAAGGACGATGTCGAGCTTCCGAAGCGAGCTGAGAGTGTCCTGTTTTACGTAAAGAACAATGAATAAAGTATTGCCTACAATCCAAGGGATACAGAATGAGTTAAGCACTCTTGCTGAAACTAAGACGCTGGCTCAAGCACAGAGAGTTATTCTTTCTGTTGTTCGTCTACTCGATGATTCGGTGTCTCTTGATGATAATAAACAGTTCCAACTATTCAACGTAGATAACCAAAAGATCTCCGCTAATGCTCAGTGGTTTTTTGAGGACAATGTAGTCGTTGATCGTCGAGCCATCTACAAGATCCACAGCGAGAACAGTCACAACATAGATTTCAAGCTATACGGTATTACCAAACCGTCAAAGCGTACGATCTCTTGGATACAAGCCCTTACGCCGAATTTTGAAGACGAACCATTTAACTCAAAGTTCAACATAGGAATAGATTTTGTTGTGCCAAAAAGTGCCGACAAGGTCATTGTTGTCTTAAGTAATAACTACGTCATTCGTACCTTAGAACTTAAGGGAACACTCACTGCCACTTTTCAAGAGATTCTCGCAAAGTGGGCTAGTGTTTCAGATTTTTCAAACAAAAAAGAAGTCCATTCAATTCTCTGGGAAAGCTTTGACCTACAGCCTCTTAACAAGAAGTTTTATGCTGGGATCAGCGAGAGGTTTATCACACTCAGACAACACCTTACAAAAGATAATATACTTGATGATAAGCACGCGTCACTTTTTGCAAACCGCTTACTCGGTCGCGTAATATTTTGTTGGTTTTTGGATAAAAAGGGCGTTATTAATCCAGACCGAAAGTATTTTGATTCACACTCATTTAAGGATGATACTGAGTACTATCGTAAGAATCTAGAGAATCTTTTTTTTGGAGTGCTTAATACTCCAATAGCAGATCGTCAATATAAAGATGATATGACTCCCTTTTTAAACGGAGGACTTTTTGAAGATCGTGATACCGATCTCTACAAAGATTCAAAGCTCTCTTTCCCGAAGAATTATTTTGATGATCTATTTGATTTCCTTTCTGGATACAACTTCACCACCGATGAAAGCACCAGCCAATTCCAACAGGTAGCCATTGATCCTGAAATGTTGGGAAGGATTTTTGAGAACCTTCTTGCTGAAATGACTGAGGAAACTGGTGAGCAGGCACGTAAGGCGAAAGGGGCATTTTATACACCACGAGAGATCGTAGACTACATGTGTCGTGAATCTTTACGTGAGTACCTAAAGACAAAGATTCCTGAAGATCAATTTAGAGACCAACGCCTCGCTCAACTTATAGATGCTCCTGATAAGGATTTTCAAGATCAGGATCATAACTGGCGTAGGGATTGGAAACCATACAAGGATACGATTATAGAGGCTCTAGATGAGCTTAAGGTTCTAGATCCAGCTTGTGGATCAGGTGCTTTCCCAATAGGCATGCTTCAGCTCTTAGTGCGTGTCTACGAACGCCTAGAAGCCCGTTTTGACCCCTATAAGACGAAGCTACAGATCATTGAGAAGAACATCTATGGAGTAGATATAGAGCCAATGGCAATTGAGATAGCCCGTCTAAGAACATGGCTCTCGATCATTGTGGACGAAGAAGCTGATTCAAAGAAAATTAAACCCCTACCTAATTTAGAGTTTAAGTTTGTTTGTGCAAATTCACTCATCAACCTTGACCAAAGTGGCAATATAGCATTTTTAGATGATCCAGAGCTTGCTAATAAAATGCAACAAATTCGTGACGGGTATTTTAATACCGAAAGTTTATTAAAAAAGAGAAAATTTAAAAATGATTACGAAAAACTTGTTAACAGAACTGGCACACTTTTTGATGAATCTCTGAAAACCAAGCAACTTAAGACTTACAAACCGTTTGATAATGAGACCTTGACAAACTTTTTCAATCCAGAATTTATGTTCGGAGTTGAATTATTCGACATCATAATTGCCAACCCTCCTTATGTGACAACAAAAGATGGAAAAATAAGTAACGAGATGAAAGAAATCTATTCTAAAACCTTTGAATCTGCTTACGATAAATTAGACCTGTATGTTCTATTTATTGAAAAAGGAATCAAGCTTGCAAGAAAAAATGGAATCATAGCATACATAACACCTTGGAATTTTCTTGGTAATCTATACTCATTTAAGATAAGAAGATTTATTTTGGACAATACCAAAATAAAGTTATTCTACAAATTACAACCAAAAATATTTGAAAGTGCGATAGTTGATAATATAATTTTTGTTTTGAAAAAAAATAATGAAAAGGTGGAAAATGAAATTATTTTTGATGACTTCTTTGATAAAAGTAAGAGGGTTTCAGTAAATCAAAGTACTTATGAACTAAACCCTAAGTTTGTTTTTTTAATGCCCAGTGACGATAAATCTAATTCTATAAATAAAAAAATGGAAGATAAATCTGTAAAACTGGGAGATATTGCTTTGAATTATATTGGAATAATGACTGGTGGGCAAAAAACTATGATTGCGGATAGTCCTATATTTGAAAATAGTAAACCAGTCTTGTCGGGTAGAGATATGAGTAAATGGTCTATTTCATATAAGGGAAATTACGTAAACTTCGATAGAGAAAAGATACATAGTAATGATAATGAGAAGGTGTACTTATCCCCCAAGAAAATTTTACTTAGAAAAACAGGAAGAAGTTTAGTTGCGTGTGTAGATACAAATAAGTACTACACTATTCAATCTCTGTATAACATAGTCGTTAAGGATGATCGTTTTGACGAAATGTATTTGTTAGCGTTACTAAACTCAAGTCTATATACTTATTTATATAATAAGTTTTATATAACTAATCCTGAAGTTTTCCCATATATAAAAAGAAGACATTTGGATCTATTCCCAATAAAAAATCTGTCTAAGAATGAACAGAAACCATTTATTGAACTTGCGGAAAATATAACAAAAATAAAAGCGGAAGATGGTGCAAAAGATACTCAGAAACTAGAAAGTAACCTTGATAATCTTGTCATGGATTTATATGGTCTGACTGATGATGAGAAAGAGGTCATAAGGAATAGCTTTAAATAGTATGGAATCAATAATAGTAGCTAGAGTTTCTACAATAAAATAAAATGAAACTAACTGAGTCAGAAAAATTAGAGTTGCAGCAAGCATTTATCGAAGCTTTGCAGGAGGCCAAGGATCAGGAAGAACAGATGGTCGAGCGCGATGCAGGACAGGGTGTACAATAGTTACGTAACTTGCTACGTAACATGATACGTAAATCTAAAAAGGAGATAAGGAAAATAACGAGGCAGGGGAAGAGGAGCTTTGGTATTACTCTGCCCATTGAGCTTGTGAGGAGTTTGGGCTGGCGCGAGAGGCAGAGAGTTTCCGTTACGAAAAAGAATGGAGCCCTCGTTGTGCGAGATGCTCCTACTTCGCCAAGGCTACGAAGGACAAGAAAAACCAAAAAGAAGTCCCGTTAGAAGTCGCGGATCTCGAGAGATCCTACTTCTAACGGGATTTTGAGGGGGAGGGAGGTGACTTTACCAAGTTTATGAGAAAGCCCGTGAGGAGCAGTGATTGAATCACAGGCTTCTCTCACGGGCTACTTCTTCTTCAGGTAGATCTTTCTGACCGGGGTATCGTCTCTGGGATACACGAATTCTCCAGCCTGCTCCCCGTTTACGACCCACGCTTCTCCCAGGGCGTTTTTTTCGAAGATGATGCCGTTACCATCCACGAACCTCTGTCCAATCTCGATTTCCCCGAAAGGGGTCACCGATGGATCCAGATCCGCTTCTTCAAGGCATGTGGGAAGCATAAATCTCCTTTGTGCTGGTTCAAGATGACCTTATCTCCTACTCACACTTTTGTCAAAATAAAAAATGAGAATTTCTGTTGTGGCGTGCCTACTACTTCGTGGGGAAGATTTGGCCATTGGCTTAGTGGATACCTTAAGAGTAGCTTGACAAGACACAGATTTCGTGTATAATAAGAGTTAGCACCGTTTTTAACGGTTTTGTACCCTACAACGACAAGGAGTCGCATGAATCCGACTGTGAGTGCCGTGCGTGGCAGCTTGCCTGCCATTGTGCGGAATGACCTGAAGCTCTACGAAGGTGACCTGGCGTACTACTTCCAGGTTGTCTTCAACTCGGGGAACCATCTCGACAACCCGTACCACAATTTCAGGCACATCGGTCACGTATTCTTCAACTGCTTCCTGGCGTGCCTCTTCTACTTCGCGCTCGGCAAGCTCAACCCGCGCCAGATGCGGAACCTCCTCATCGCCGCCCTCTTCCACGATTACAATCACACCGGGAAGGGTGGCAACGGCCATCTCGACGAAGTGAACATCGAGCGGGCCATCGAGGGGCTCCGGCAACATCTCCTCGGGGAGGATAGGCGATACTTCGAAACGATCGCCAACATCATCCGAGGGACGGAGTGGCCGTACAAGGTGAAGAGCGAAGAGCTCGACCCCGACACGGATCTCTTGATCCTCATCCTCCGCGATGCGGACATGAGCCAGGCGCTCTCGCCGGCGTGGATCCACCAAGTCGTCTTCGGTCTCGCGAAGGAGCTTGGCGTGAAGGCGATCGAGGTGCTCAAGTGGCAGCCCGGTTTCCACGCCAAGCTGAAGTTCCACACGGCGTGGGCTCAGCAGGAGTTCCCGCAGTCGATGATCGATGCCAAGATCAAGGAAGCCGAGGAGCTCATCGAGATCCTCTCGCGGGATCTGGCAGTAGTCTGATCGTCTGTCGTTGATTCAAAGAGCCCGGTGCGCTACGCGCGCACCGGGCTTTCTCATTTTCTTGGGTATACAATATCTACATGCAAATATATAAAAACTTAAGTGGAGTGGAGGGGATAGAGGGATACGAAGTTGGGGGAGATTACATTATGGTCAAGTTTACAGATCCTTCGAATAGTGGATACCACACTTATAAATATTCAAACACAAGTGCTGGGGCGGAGAATGTGGCTGAGATGAAGAGACTCGCCGAAGCGGGGGATGCG
>CAYHKS010000007.1:0-16590 GCA_964357345.1 uncultured Candidatus Saccharibacteria bacterium
CTCACCTATCGGGCCTTCGGTGAAATCTACGGGCCCATGGGTAGGGCGCTCGTCTCGGACCTCGGCTTCGTGCTCTGGTCTTGGGCCATCGCAAGGAGTACCCGGACCGACCCCACCTTCAAGAAGTTCTGGGCGCCCGCTCGGCGGTAACACCCGCCACCAACACTGAGACCCGTCTCCAAGTTGGTGGCGGGTTTCTTTTATTTTAAACTTTTGATATCCTCCACCAATTCTGGAAATTCTGGTTGGTTTATGTGTTGCCTATCTTGAAAAACTCTAGTATGAGCTTGTGGAAAATGTTTTTGAAACTTAGCAAGAGCAGAAAATGGAACAACATTGTCATCAGTGCTGTGGTAGAGGAAAATATTTTCTGTTTGCAATTTTAGATTCTCTGGTAGCGAGAAGCTCCCCAGATAGTTACCGTCAGAGTCTCCTTCATACACAGCAGAGACTAGGAATACTGCTTTTATTTTCTTGGGAAATTGATTTTCTGAAAGATATTTAGCCAGAAAAGCTCCACCCATCGAGTGACCTACTAAAATTACTTCATCATTTAGATACGGGAGGAATTTATCCATCCAAATTTTCCAATCGTCATAACGAGCATTGGTTTTGTTTGGCATTATAGGCAAAATGACCTCATATTCTTCCCCAAGTTCTCGACGTAAGCTGGGCTTCCAGTCGTCTGTTTCTGTTTTGTATCTTCCAATATTTATTTGATAATTGTGAAGAAAATCTTGATATTTTTCATCAGTATCAAACGTATCTCCCCCATGTATCACTACAACTTGTTGCTTCATTTCAGTATTTCCAAAATATGCTCCCAATTTCTTGCTCGAGTAATATTGGGGTGAAGTGTGTCACTCTGGTTCCATGGTGCATCTAGGAGTAGTACCCTGCCCCCATTCTCTGCAACGTCTGTGGCATAACTAATGAAGTCATCAACAAAAACATCAACACCTAGTTCTTTACATGCTGTAGCCTTACTTTTGATGTTCGATTTTCCAAGATAAAGATTTGTGAAGTAAACGTGATCAAACAAATCTTTGAAATGTGTTTCGAGCCAAGACAGAGTCTTCTCCTTTATAAAATCTGGTCTTGAAGTGATGACCACCAACTTGTGCTCATTTTTTAACTTTCTGACGGCTTCAAGAGCTCCTGGCATAGGTAAAGTGTTGTCATGAAGATCGGTTAAATAAAAATCGACAATTCTTCTATCCATTTCTTCAGTCGTACACCCCCAAATATCCTCGAGACTTGTAGTAACTGCATTCTCCCGAGAAATTGATGTGTTGTATTTTTGATTGTGATACTCAAGGATTCCAGAATAGAAATCCATGAGTACGTTGTCAAAATCAAGTCCTATGACCATGGTGGCTACATTATACAGAATTTGTTAAGCTCGGGTGTATACTAGCACCTTAATATGACGACAACCCACGGAGGCAATAAGATGCGAAACAAGACCATCCTTATCATCGGAGGAGGTGGCCACATTGGTAGGGCCATCGGACGAGAGTTCGTGGAGAACGAAGGTAATGCCACCTTCTTCTCGAGGACTCGAAGCAAACTCGAGGAAGCGATTCGTGGTCTTCCCGCAGAGCAGACGCACATCTTCCCCGGTGATGCTCTCAAATCTGAGAATTTGGAGCAGGTTCTGACAGAGACGAAGACGAGATTTGGTGGCGTGGATGCCGTCATCCTCTCCGCCGGCGGTTGGACTCTGAATTCGAGGAAGAGCTCGGACGCCGACTCGCTCAAGGCTGCCGAGGACCACTTCCGAGACTTCTTCCTCATCCCGTTCATTTCGGGACGAGTGGCTTTGAGGTTCTTCGAAGAGCAAAAGCACGGGATGCTCCTCAACCTGTCCTCGCACGCTGCGCTCAACCCCAAGCTTGAGGGCAACGACACCTACGGACCGATGAAGTCGGCCTCCCACTTTCTCATGACCCGCTGGCGCTGGGAGGAGAAGGAGAAGGGTTCCAACATCCTCATCGGCAACCTGACTCCGATGATCGTCAACACGCCGGATACAGCGGACGTCCTACCCACTCCGGAGATGAAGGCCAAAGCGGTCCAGCCGAGAGACATCGGGCAGTGGGTCGTTGATCACATCAACGATACATCCATCCTGGAGTCGACGCCCTTCAACTGCGACGTCGTCGTTTGACCCCACCGTCCTTAGCTCACGCTCGGGACGTTTTTTTTATAAAAAATCCCGCACTAGTTGCCTAGTTACGGGATGAAGGAACTTTAGTGGCCGAAGAAGCCACGCGCTTCGGTATCTGGGAGAGTGAGAAGAGTTACTCCCCATTCCTCGCAGGCCTTAGCAACCTCTTTGTCGCGGATGGAACCACTTGTGGCAAAAATGGTTTTGATTCCTGCCTTTGCCAGCACTTCAGGCCCATCAGCGAACGGGAAGAAGCTATCGCTGTAGGCAACCGCTCCTTCCGTGTCGTGACCGTATTCCTCGGTGTAGAGGAGCGCAACCTTCGCCGCCATCTTGCGCGACCTCTGATTGACTCCCTGACCGAGGAGCTTCCTGTGCCTGACGATGGTGATGGTATTGCTATTACTCGTCGAGCCAATTGCCCAAGCAAAGACGAGGTCTTCCTGTATACGTGGAGAGAGATTTCCCTGCCACTCCATGGGGATTTCGAAGATAAACGAATCTCCATCTTGCACAAGGAATCCACCTCGCACTTGCCTGAAGCGTAAAGTGGAATCGATGGCGCCGTAACGGCCCAAAGACTCCCCCCCAAGCGCCGGATTCGCGAGAAGCCGGCACTTGCCCGTCTTCTTCCGAGCGAGGATCTCGATTGCTTCGGGTGTGAAGCTCGGAGCGATAACGCTGTCGAGCACTCTCCTCTCCCGGTTGGGCATCAGGTGAGAGCGCAGTAGATCTGCGTATTCGGCATTGACCTCGAAATTGACGAGGATGATGCCTCCCGAAATTGCCTCGGGATCTCCCGACACCATCTTGATGAGGGCTTCGTACGGGTTGTCGGCGACACCCACACCGCAGGCATTGCCGTGCTTTACGGCAATGGCCAACCGAGGAACACGCAGAAAGTTATTCAGCCATGATCTTCCAATGCGTGTCGCTGTTGCCAGCACCCGATCGATGTCGGTCATGTTGACGTAGCTCGGACTCGCCCCCTCGACCAGTTCGAACTTGTCGAGTGAGAGAGGATCACCTTTTGCTGTCTTTGCGACGAAGTGCCGGGCATCCCTCTGGCGAGCGTTTTCGCCATACTTGAGGATGCGATGCAAAATCCCGGTGAAGCCTGCGTAATCACCTTCTCCGAGATAGAGTGCCGAAGCGAGAACGTAGTTCGCAACGACAAACTCGGCTTTAGCTGCGAGCTTGCGGATGGTGTTGTCGTGCATCTCGCCAAGTTGTAACCAATTGAGCACCTTCTCCCGATCCTTTGGATCGCAAATGACGACACGCCCACCCTTGGCTCCAGAGCGGAGCATGGTGGGACCACCGATGTCAGTCTTCTCAATCACCGATGCGTACGTATTGAAGGACTTGGCGATTTCCTCCTCGAGCGGATACATATCCACGCAGACGAGGTCGATGCGCGGAATCTTGAGACGCTTGAGTTGTCTCCTGTCCTGAACTGAATCGGTCGACAAGATTCCTGCATGAACTTCGCGCGACAGAGTCACCACTCGATGTCCGAGTATGGCTTTGCCACCAACGATCTTGGCCACGTCGAGTACGGGTAGTCCCGCCTCACTGATCACCTTGGCTGTCCCGCCAGAGGAGATGATGTTCCACCCGAGGTCGATGAGACCCTTGGCGAAATCAACAATCCCCGTCTTATCGTAGACCGAAAGCAACGCGTTTCTCACAAAAGCTCCTTTCAAAGAGCGTTAGGTTTACCCTTGTTTCCAGCTCGTATAGTACTCGATAAGTAAATAAAGACAAGAAAAAGACCTTTCCAGTTTTCCGGATAGGTCTAATAGTTTTGTAGCAGACTACTGCATTCCAAGATAGTCCTCAGCGACCTTTGCTACTTCGAGAGCTTTTGTGCCCGCATCACCAATGTACATATCTGGATTGCTGAGCATGTGAATTGTTTCAGCAGGAATGTTCCGCCAGATACGATCCATTAGAGTGTGCGAGTGCTTCTCTTCAAGTGCCCATTGCGTCGCCTCAAGAAGCGAGATGCCTGCCAGTTTTGCCTGTGGCATGGCGGTGTGATTTACCAACTCATGGGCATCACCTTCATATCCAGCCATCTGCAAAGCGATGTAGATCGGCTCAGCAAGGATTGCATCACCTTGTGCTTCAAAGTTGCGCTTGACCGATCCTTCGTCAACAGAGATGCGAGAGATGAAGGGCTTCTCACCCCGAAGCAGAGTGTTGAGCTGATTCACCAGATTGACCACGATCGTCGGAAAATCCCTTGAAATGGAACTACCGACCAAGTCCCGCTGGTGCTCGCTCACCATTGTGGCCAGAACCTTACCGAATTCGATTTGGTTCTTGATCCACGTCCCCTCAAGGTTCTCGAAATTGATTGGGTTTCTTTTGTGGGCCATAGTCGAAGATCCGACCTGACCCTTTTCGAACGGTTCACCGAGTTCGGCGATCTCTGTCCGCATCAGATGCCGACCATCTCGACCAAACTGGCCGAAGGTTGCCGACAACTTCACGATAGCGAAAAGATAATCAGCGAGCGGTTCGGGTGGAAGGATCTGAGTGCTGATTGGAGCGGCCTCGAGACCAAGCTTCTCTAGCACTCGTTCTTCGAAAGTCCTTCCGACGGAACGATCTGCAATCCCGAGACCAACCTGCGCGTTGTAAGCACCAACGGCGCCAGAGATCTTGCCCACGAGCCTCTGCGATGCTCTGTTGGCACTCTCAATATTTGTGACAATCCGATTGAGAATCGTCGCAAACCAGAATCCAACAGTGATAGGCAACGCATGCTGTCCGTGGGTCCTTCCAATCTGTGGCGTCACCACATAACGATGGACATGTTGGATGAAGTGTCGGATCACTTTGTCGGTGAGTTGCTTCACCACCGCATGCGCACGAACAAACTGCAGTGCTCGAGCGGTGTCGAGAGCGTCGTAACTCGTAAGTGGTACATGAATCCATCGACGCAACCCAGGAGCAGCTTTGCTCTGGGCAATCTGGACCCAAGCACGAATATCGTGCTTGGTTACCCGTCGCTCCACGTCATCAACTTCACTCGTCGTGATGGCGAGAAGGTCTCGCTCGACATCGGGAGTAAGCAGTACGATGTCAGCGGGGGGGATGACTCCAATTTCGCCGAGAGTTTTCATCGTGGCAATCTCGACCTCGGCGACAGTTCGAAACAAATTGTCGTAACCGAAGTAAGGTTGGAGATCCTTCGGCTGATAACGAGGGTTACCCGGAAGCGCTAGGTTTAGCATTTGAAGCTCCTTAGCTTGTTGTTTAGGTGCGAGTTCCAGCTCGTATACTACTCAAAAAATCGCTATTTTTGCAACTTCTGTAGCATTAAAATGTCGTAGCCGGAAAAAACTCTATCTTCCTTAGTGATCCCAATTGATTCAAAAAACTTGAATAATTCTGCTTGGATAGCTTCGGAGTCGCCTTCTTCTGTCAGCTTCTCCATTTCAATAAACTGCCCCAAATCCTCCACATCATCAATGCATATCTCACATCCGTCGTAGTGAGTGACAACCCGAGTTTTGCTAACTCTTACCGCCTCTTTGTACCCCATTAGGAGGATTGCCTTCTTCATCTCCTCTTTTGAACTAACTTCTACTTCGTGTTCAAGAGCATCGAGGTCATTCACCCCTCTCTGTTTGATAGTAAACAAAATTTTGCCATTACCCTTCACCCGAATTCTTAAGAAAACATCATTAGCATTAAAGATTTCAACCGTTCCTAGATTTTTTGCATAAACAACATCACTTTGCGTAATAGCTGGCTCAAAAGTACAACCAAGAGTCTTGAGCTTCTCAATTATCTTTTCCTTGTCTCTTAGTCTAGCTTTTATCTCAACTTCTTTCATCTCTTAATATTATCTAAAAATAGCAGAACCGCTATCTAGCTTGAGATCAAAGATTAACTCACCTTTGGAAGTAAAGTGGTAGCTATCAATCTGCTCCAGCATCGTAACAAATTCCCCTTCTTGCGAATCCTTACAATACATGAGGGTAGATATTATGTTTGATAAAACAATTTTGTTTCCACTTGTTTTATACTCTCCACCAACGCTGTTGCAATCTGTTGTTGCAGAAAAGTTACCGTCATCACGAAATACAATGGTAAAAATTTTAGCCTTTGGAGGCGCAACCTTTTTTCCGTCGTTGTATAAAGTTGAGACCCACTCCCATCTTTTCATATCTATTTTCATCCTTGATGGATCTGCCTCTCCTTCAAACCCTTGAACCACCTCACCAAACTGCATAGAGACTGGATCAAACTTTAACCAAATAGACTTACCCGATGATGGAGATGTGGGAGTATTTTCTCCTGCTGGTCTAACTGCATAATTGACAAGGACTAGTCCATCACGAACTTCGGTTGTTTGTGGAGCAATACGATCGCCGAGAAGTACTCCCTCCGAGCCAACATATCCCTCTTTGGTCTTTATAGCCGCGACCACAAAATAGAAGATGTTTCCAGCTTCGGTCTCTTGTGTGATGAGAAAAGCGAAATCCTCTAAACCATCGCTATTCAAATCCACTCTCACTTCGTTACCAAAATAATTAAATTTATCTTGTCCAATAGTTCCAACTCCTAAATTAATTTTTTCTCCGCTGATTGTATAAGTAGCCTTTTTGTAATCTGTTGAGATTCCTGTCTGTTTTTTTCCACCAAGCAAAGTGGCGGCTAAAACTATAAACACAATGGCGACTACAATTTCTATATGTATCTTCTTCATATCCCAATTCTAACACTTAGATCGAAAAACCCTTATTTCTGCCAAGGCCGGGCCTTGGCAGAATACTTGGATTAGCATTATTTTAAAGAGATTATCTGGATTCCGTGCTTATCAATGTCAGATTGTGACCAAAACTTCGTTAGTTCATCAAGTTTCCAACCTCGCACATAACCCACTTCTTTCTCAATCATTCTGCCCGTATATTCCTTGGTCCTTGGATCCCACTCTTTTAGTACCAAGATGTCCCCTTCCTCCACTTCAAAATCATTTAAACGAAGTTCGTAGGTTTTTTTACCATCAACAACGGCTTCAAAGTATTCCGGCCAAATTTTCTTTTCGATTCTCTTCATCTGTTAAATTGTAACAAAATTTGGTAGTTTATAGACTATTGGGAGATCGTCTAACGGTAGGACAGAAGCCTTTGAAGCTTTTAATCGGGGTTCGATTCCCTGTCTCCCAGCACTTCGACTCGCTTTGCTCGCTCAGTGTTGTAGTATAAAAATAGTGAACTTGTCGAACCAGTTCCCCAGTTAGCTTGAGGTAGGTTCCTAAGAGGATAAAAAATCAAAATGTGTTGGAAATGGCTAAATAAAGAAAACAAAGTACTGGATTCGTTGGCTTCAATTGCGACCATATTGGCGGTTATTTTTGCCGTCTGGATTGGAGTTCGGCAGAATCAAATTAACGATGAGCTAAAGAACATAGCATCAAGTGAATTACTTTCTTCTAAGTCACCTCTGCTCAGCGTAGACATTTCTTCACTTAAATATGATGAAACGCCTGAATTCTTTACGAAGGAAGTAAAATTTTCCAATAAAGGACTCGTCCCAATAAATGTTCTAAGTTATGAAATATCTTTTCCTGAAAACCCGAAAAATGCACAACCACTTAAACAGGTGCTAGATGGCACGCTTTTCCAAGGAGAATCAATTATGAGAAAAACAGTACAGAATAAGTTTGCACTGAACGAACCGTACCAACTTGTAGTAATTAAGGCCGTTTTTGTTAGTTTTTTTGATTCGAAAAAAGAATATTGTGTAACTAGAAGTTACACGTATGAGACCAAAAAAATGCTACTTGATCCAATGAATTTTTCTGAAATTTACAAATGCGACCAAACTCCTCCAATGGAGTATCGTATTCTAAACTTACCCGCCCTAGACGTGTCGATGTGACACCTTAAAACTACTTAATTCTGCCAATCTGGGCTTGGCTGATCACGGTTCTGGCTCGAGACTGCCAGTTCTTCGTCGCTTGTGCTCCTCAGAGTCTTCGACCGCATTCACAAGGTCGACGAAGATACTGAGCTCAGCAGAGCGAAGTGATATAATTAAAGTATGGAAAAAATTATCATAAGTGATGGCAGTCTAGGAACTTTGTGGTGCATAGGGTGGCTTTTTACTATCGGATACTTGAAACTCACCTTCTGGAAAGGAGTTCTAGCTATCATCGTTTGGCCATACTTTGTCGGAGTCCACTTCGCTAAAAAGCACTCAAACTAGTTCCCAATACTCTCAGCTAGGGCAATCTCAAGAGGGAGTTCAGGAATGGAGGTCTTACCTGCGGAATCAGAGGCCTCGATAAATTTTATAAGAATATCAGCAGTCAAATGCGGTGCAGGTTTTTGAGCTAAGTCTTTCAAGAATTTATAATCGTCTTCGGAAGATTCTTCCAAAATATATTCATCTACTCCAGCCTTAAGACGAATAAGGAAAAGATAGCGTAAATGCTCAAGAATTAATTTTGAATATATTTTTATATCGGCATTAGCCTTCCTCGCCTCGGCTATCGCCTTCATCCCCTTCTCCATATTTTTTTCTACAATAGATTCGAGGACCGAGCGCACGAGTTCGGCGCGAGGTGCACCCGTAACCATCTCAACATCAGCTCTTTTTATGTTTTTCTCTGTTGTACTCGAGAAGACCTTCTCAAGAATTCCATGTGTATCACGGAAGGAACCATCCCCTAAAATAGCTACAAGTTCCGAAGCATCGGCCTCCAACTTCCTCCCCTCGGCTTTAGCAATATTTATACTAAACACACGAAGTATTTGCTGACTTGGACGCTTGAAAACAAACGCTTGGCACCTTGATTGCACCGTCTCAGGCACCTTATCTAACTCTGTTGTGGCAAGGATGAAAATGACGTGTGCAGGTGGCTCCTCCAAAGTTTTCAAAAAAGCGTTCCATGCAGATTTGGAAAGCATGTGAGCCTCGTCCAAAATATAAACTTTGTATTTAGATTCGAAGGGTAGAGTGTGGACCGCTTCGTTTAGAGCACGGATTTCATCAACACTATTGTTGGAAGCGGCATCTATCTCGTAAATATCATTGGGCGTTGTACCAACTTCTGTAGCAAAAATTCTAGCGACAGAAGTCTTGCCTGTACCTCTCGAGCCTGCAAAAAGATAAGCATGTGCAACCGTGCCAAGCTTTATTTCGTTTGAAAGAACAGTGACGATTGGATCCTGACCCGTCACATCCTTCCAACTTTTTGGTCGATATTTGCGATAGAGAACGGACATGGCAAAAGTATAGCAAATGAAAAGGCCCCGGGATGAATTCCGGGGCCCATGTGATCTACTTCCTGGGGTGGAAGAGACCGAGACTGCTGTAGAGATCGACTCCGCTCGTGGGTGCAATCGGCCCCCACGTGTGACACGCGCTGGGCGCGGTCCTCGTGATGGACCATTGGACACAAACGATGAACGAGGAAGACGAAGCGCGCAACACTGTGAGGGTCGCCGTCATGCCAGGATAGAAGGTCGTCCCAGCGACAACGACGGGTGTGCCATTCCCCCTCACGTTGAGGCTGACGGGGTCACTGACTGACCAGAACGGATTGAGAGTGTTCGTGTCAGCCGTACCTCGCACCGATAGAACGGTGAGTTGGGACGAGGTAGTGATCGTTCCACCCGCTGGTGTGTAGTCGATGGTACTGACCACTACCGGCGTGCCACTCACCGACACGAAGACCGTGTCGCAAATGGTCGTCCCAGTGACACAGTAGGTGAGGATCACCCCACCTCCAGCCACAGTGACCTGAAGAGCGGTGACAAGCCCGGTCGATGAATTGACCGAGACCTTGAGCGGGTCACTGCTCGTGGCAGAGACAACGCTCATGTCGTTCACCTTCGTCGAAGCGTCGGCGTACGTAACCGTGACCCGATAGGGTCCACCAACACTTAGCGCCAAGGTCTGATTGACCACAAGCGCCGTGTTGGTAGGTTCCGCATTGATGGAGACGGGAGTTGGATTCCCCGTTCCACCACAAGACGTGTTGTCGAGGGTGAAGTTCGTCGAGTCCATCGCCCCACTTGAGGCAACGGCCTTGACGTATCCACTGCCCGAGACACCATTTGGCACAGTGAGAAGCCCAGTCGAGCTAATCACCGAACCAGAGCTGTTCACCGACCAAGTGACGCTTTGCCCCGAGGGGTTTGACGTCGTGGCGGTGAACTGTCGTGTGAGAGTGCACTGACCTCCGGTCTGGATAGTCAGGCTTCTCGGTGAGATGGAGACGGAGGGAGTGCCTCCAGTCGTACCACCTCGCACCGTGACAAAAGCGCAGCGCCTGAAGCTCGGCAGTGCCGAGTCAACGATGCAAAATTGCCGAGTGCCAGATGAGATACCCATGACCCGACCAGTGGTCGAGTCGATGGTCCTCACCGTAACCACGGTGGTGTCCATGGACTCCCAGCGGAAGTGTCGCGTCGGATGACAGGCACCCGGGCTAAACCGCTGGATCACATACATCTGCACCGTGTCGCCCCTATTGATGGCGAACACGTTGCCAGGGTCAAGCGCCGGAACGCCGACGTTGAGATCGTTGACGTTCTCGCACGTACCACCGATGGTGTCGGTCCATGACGTGAAGAAGACTGCTGGAGGAGGAATCCTCACCGAAGTGAGGTCCTCGCCCGCGCTACAGGACCAGCTCACGTACATTGCGACCAAACTGGCCGCAAACAATGCCAACCGATTGGTGCGCATTTGGGGCTCCTAGTTGAAAACGTTGACGAGGAACAAAGAGTTTCTAGACTCTTCCTATCACAAAAGACGAACCTCGTCAAGGAGTATTACGCTTAATTGAACTCAAACACAATTAGTATAAAAAGAAAGACGGTACCCAATGGGGGTCCGTCTGTGATTCCGTCTTTGAGACTGGAAAATGGAAACTTACAACGTGTGTCTAGAGGCCGGGGCAGATCGTAATGTCTGTCCCGGCCACCAGAGTTAGGGATTGAGCTTCGTCTATGACCTGCACAGGATTCCGCGGACGCCATAGCGTGGCGTCAACTCGCGGGGCTCTTGGCCCCATGGCGTCGTACAGTGATGCCAGTGTTGACCTGTGGGTTTCAAGTGCTCTGGTGCGGTCCCATGGATCGCTCCATACTGACCTGAACCAAGGAGTCTCGCGCTAATCGTCCGCGGGTGCCATGAAAGGCTCGCGGCGTAGCTCAATGACACCACTGTACGCGCCGGCGGCGGATGCATCTTCGAGCGACATGGCGGACTTGAGGGTTGTTCGCTTGTAAGGCGCCCCCCTTTCCCAGTTTTATCGCTCTACTTTATGCACCGCCGAAGTTCTTCTCGCCCGGCTTCGTTGCGGGGACGAGTCCTACCGCGCCGCGCGCTCGCTTAGAGCGCCAGGGCCAGGCCGGCGGTCGCGCCGGTGCTGCCGATCAGGTTGTTCGCATATCGTCCGGTCGCAAAGGACCGGCAGGTGGTGGTGTTGACGTCGGGACCATCGCGATTGCGGGGACGCGTCAGCATGTGACCTCACACGTTGATTGTTGGGAAGGAGCGCGCTCCGTCGTGGTCTTCGGGTTTTGTGGCCCTTGACCGGAGTACATTTAGCTTATCATACTACTAGCTTAATGTCAAGCTAGAAAACATTTTCTTTTCTTTGTCAAGATTATATGGCTCTATGTGGGCTTATTTTGACTTCTAGGTATTTTAAAATAATTTTCTCAACTTCCTCTGCATCCTTAGCCTCCATCAGCTTCGCCCTTAACTCCCCTGCTCCATCGAAACCATTCACGTATGCTTTGTAGTGTTTCTTCATAACTGCAAAGTTTTTGTAGCCACTCAATAGCTCTTCAAATAATTTTGTGTGCTCAACACAAACTATTAATTTTTTCTGGAGTGTTGGGGTACGTTCGGAAAAGAGCCATGGGTTCCCGAAGATAGCTCGCCCGAGCATTACGCCATCACAACCTGTTTCTTCACACTTCCTCCTTGCGTCGTCAGTGCCTTTGGCATCACCATTTCCAAATATCAAAGTTTTTGATTTTAATTCGTTCCTAATTTCTACAGCTCTCCTCACTCTCTCCCACTTGGCTGGCACTTTGGACATTTCTTTTCTAGTCCGAGCATGAATAGTTACAACTGCAGGATTTTCTGCTAAAACTTCTGGCAACCAAGAATCCAATTCGTCTTTATTAAATCCTAAACGAGTTTTGACCGAAATTGGTAAATTGGGCGCCCCTTCTTTTGCTGCTCTGATTAGCTCTCTCGCGAGTTTGGGATTCTTCATGAGTGCAGCTCCTGCTCTCTGCTTCTCTATGGTTTTGTCTGGACAACCCATGTTTATATCTACTCCATCAAAGCCGAGTTCAACGGCGAGCTCTGCAGCCTTTTTCATGTTCTCGGGGCTTGAGGTAAAAAATTGCGCCACTATCGGATGCTCCTCCTGACTAAACTCCAAATCTTTCAAAAGCTTTTTCCTCCCCTCCTCTGGCGCAAGAGCTAAACCATCAGCCGAAACAAACTCGGTCCAAAACACATCTGGCTTACCATACTTTGCAATAATTTTACGAAAGGCCACATCTGTAACATCCGCCATGGGAGCTAAAACCAAAACTGGTTTTTTAAGGTCGTTCCAGAAACTCATCTCTGCACTCTAACAGATTATTGAAAATGAAAAAGGGCGGGACCGGGGGGTCCGCCCATGTATGTGTAGCGCCGAAGCGCGTTGTGTTCGCGACCCCCGCCTGCACGGCGCGGGGGTCTGGTCGATCCTACGTCCTCTTTCCGATCGACCGCTTGTCGATACCGCGCCGGACTTCCGACGGGTCGCGACCCCAACCACCACGCATTCTCTTCCCCACAGCGAGCCTCCGCGTAGAGATACGCAACGCTGAGCAGACATATCCGCTCAGACCCTAATTATACCCATTTTGTTTATTCAAACAAATCTTATCCACACTTCTATTCTCCGACAAATTTATAAAAAACTTTGTTATCAAAGCGGAGGTCTAGATAAAGAAGCCGTTCGATGTCAGTAGTTTTTAATTTAGATTCTTTCATAAAGGAATCCAAGTCAACGTAGAGTTTGTCTAGATTTTCATCCATTCTCCACCTCAATTCGGCCCCAGCACTAAGTGTTGCGGAGTACTCATCGTCTTTTTTTGTCACAACTTTGGTTTTTAATCCTAAGTTTTCTACATTTTTTGAAAAAGTTGAAATACTTATTAAATCTTTTTGATTGAAAAATTGTGTTTTAAGAGGTGTTTCTAACTTTGGTTCACTTTTGTAAATAGTGTAAACCCCACTTGAGAAGGTTGGGGCTTTGGAATAAATGTAACCTGTATCATCCATGAAGAAACAAGTGTCGGCGCAGTAGAGAGCAAATGGAGCACGTTCTACCACTTCAATCTTTATCGATTTAGTACCAGACAGAGAGACGTTGACTGAAGCGAGTCTGGGGATAGAGTCCAGTAAACTTTTTTCTATATCGTCTTTAGGATACAGAGCAACACTCGATTTGGGAAAAAGTTTCAAATAATAGCCATTTAGTTTATCTTTCACTAAATTTTGTATGTCACCCATTTCTGTAACCTCATTGCCAACAATAGAAACTTTAGATATCAGAAGATTTTCGCTTCTAATAAGAAAGATCGGCCCAACAAGAAGAACCAGAACCAGAAGAGCAAAAAAACCGAGACGAATTTTGCGATAAAACTCCTGCTTCTTATGAAACTCGGGCGATCTAACCGCCTTTTTACTTCCGACTAATTTCATCTTTTCCCATATAAGACCTCAGAACTTCTGGAATCTTTACGGAGCCATCGGCTTGCTGGTAGTTTTCAAGAATAGCTATTAGAGTTCTGCCCATCGCTACAACAGTTGCATCGTTCATATGTACTGGCTCAATACTGCCATCCACGCGCTTGACTCTCGTGTTTAATCTACGAGACTGGAAGTTGCCTGTGTGATCAGCACTATGAGTTTCCCGATATTTATTTTGCCCTGGCATCCAAGTATTTAAATCAATTTGACGGTAGTCAGGAAAGCCCATGTCTCCTGTACAGACGACCATAACTTGATAAGGAAGTTTGAGAGAGCGAAGAATGTGCTCTTGAATTGCAACCAAAAATTCCTGCTCTTGCATAGAACTCTCTGGTAAAGTGAAGGACTCCATCTCTAACTTATCAAATTGATGCTGTCTGATTATGCCTTTCGTATCTTTGCCATATGTTCCAGCCTCTCTTCTAAAGGCGGTTGAATACCCGGCCAAGCGTATTGGTAAATCTTTTTCATCAATAACCTTGTCCATATAAATTGGGCCGAGAGTGTGCTCCGCACTGCCGATAAGCATAAGGTCGTCATTTGGAAACATGTAGTGGTCGTCTGGATTCATAAAACGAGCCATTCTATTTTGGACTGCCGGTTTTACAAAGACAGGCGGAATGATTGGTGTGAAGGTAGAAATAGAAATATTTAGCCCAGCCTCTTTCGCAATATTTTCTAAAGTTTCTTTGTTTGTTAAAATACTTAGAGCAAATTGGAGTAGAGCAAATTGAAGTAAGGCAAGATCTCCCTTGATGTATGTAAACCTAGAGCCAGAAACCTCTCCAGCTGTTTCAGAATCGATAATACCCAGATCTCTACCAATCTCATCGTGCTCCTTTGGTGCAAAATCAAATTTAGGAATATCTCCCCACTGACGCAAAACCTTGTTAGCCTCTTCGTCTGGTCCTACTGGAGTATCGGGAGAGTAAATATTAGGAACTTTGAGCATGGAAGAAATAAATTTTTTATCTACCTCTCCAAACTCCTTCTCTACATGCTCAAGCTCAGTCTTTAACTGACTGCCAACTGCAATATTCCGCTCCTTTTGAGCCTCATTCCTTTTTTTGTTTATTTCGTCTATTTCTGTACGAAGACGCTTGCGCTCATCTCCTAGTTTAAGGAGTTCATCAAAATCGACTTGCTTGTTCCTATTTTGAGCAATTTGAACAAGAAGGTCTTTGTTTTCTTTAATGAATTTGATGTCGAGCATTGATAGAATATTAACATATGACAAAGGAGTCGATTAGAGAGCTTACGCGCGATGAGTGGCCAGAGTTGCTGGGAGAGATTAATGACCCGCCCAAGAGACTTCGTATTTGGGGAGCCCCTCCAAATCCAGAGAACAAGCTCCTAGCCATAGTGGGTTCAAGGAAGTTCACTTCCTACGGTCAAGAAGTAACCAGTTCTCTTATACAGGGCCTGATCGGCTACCCTATCACCATTGTTTCAGGGCTAGCTCTGGGCATTGACTCCATTGCCCACCGCTCAGCCTTACGTGCTGGGCTCCAAACTATTGCTATCCCCGGCTCTGGGCTCGATAAAAAGGTTCTTCATCCACACTCACACGTCAATCTTGCAGAAGAAATAGTGGAAGCAGGTGGAGGACTCATATCTGAATATGATGATGAGATGCCTGCAGGAGCGTGGGCCTTCCCTCGTCGCAACCGAATAATGGCTGGGATGTGTCACGCTACTATTGTCATTGAGGCAGAGAAGAAAAGTGGGACCCTTATCACCTCTCGCCTAGCCACCGAATATAATAGAGAGGTGGGAGCAGTACCTGGACCTGTAACTTCTAGCACTTCCGAGGGTCCACACATGCTCATCCGCTTGGGAGCTGCTTTAATTCGAGATTCGCAAGATATTTTGGAACTATTGGGGCTAAAATCAGAAGGGCACGATACGTTATTTAATGTAGATGATTTAACAGAAGAAGAGAAAGTTTTTATAAAAATTTTGGAAACTCCCACAAATCGCGACTCTCTCATAAGAAAATCAAAATTTGATATATCCAAAGCCAGTGCAGTTTTGAGTCTTCTTGAAATCAAAGGATTAATTGTGGAAGAGCTTGGAGAGGTCCGCAAAACCTTTTAAGTTGACATTGTGAGTTTCAAGTTGTAACTTACAAATCAGAAACTCCCCCAACCCGAGGACTGCATGAAATTCGAGGAGCTGAAAATCGGAGACAGGTTCATTCGAGCAATTAACGAGACAACACACGGCTTTGGTTTGGTGCAGAATGACTCTGCGACACATCTCAAGATCGAGAGACAGCCCTCCGTCCGGGACGAGAAAGGATTCCATTGCGGCATCAACGCAGTACTACTCTGTAACGGCGAGACAGCATTCATCCAAGACGAAGCAATCGTCATTCGCATTTCGTAGATAACCACCACCCAGCAATCGCTGGGTTTTTTCTTTACAAAATTTGCAATAAAAACTATTTCCTGTTATTTGTTAAGAAACAGCATCCCGTTAGAAGCCTCGGTCACGGTTTCAATAGGAGCTATAGGTAAATATGAAAAACGGTAAGAAAATTATCAGAAATCTAATTAAGCAGAGCTCGCTGACCGAGACCTGCTTCTAATGGGATGAAGTTAGTTATAGTCGAGTCGCCG
>CAYHKS010000008.1:0-16007 GCA_964357345.1 uncultured Candidatus Saccharibacteria bacterium
GCTTCACCATCTTCCAGTACTCTAATTGCTCGAGAGCAGAGAAATCGTCTTTGAATTTTGAACTCTCAGGAGATTTTACTGGGAACTCTAGAACGAAGGTGTTGGCTGTTTCCTCTACTTGCCCCACTTCTGGATAGTAGGGGACTCCTTGATCTTTAAGCATTTTAAAGAGCGAGTCAGTAACAGAAATCCTTATGCGTCTAATGTAATACTTCGAATGGCGGGGATGGATACCAGATGAACAGTTGAAGGTTTGTGAGACAGTGCCAGAGGGTTTAACTGCTGTTACAGAATTAGAGGGTTTTATGCCAAAGCGTTTTGCATAAGCAGAGTTTGCTCTTACAGCAATATCCCTCATGTCTTGCATGACTTTTGGCTGACGTACAATTTCAGAGTCCCACTGTCCTGTTACTGATACTCCTAAGAGATGTTCCTCACGACAATGTTTTGCCCAATCCTTCGAGATATAACGAAAGTTCGTAAGGGTAGATTGGTAAGTTCCAAGAAGTGAGGCTAGTCGAGCTTTACGCATCAAACTTTCGTGAGTGTCATCTGCTCTAGCAATAATTTCCGATAGATTACAAAATTGTTTTGATTGCAAAATAATTTCTCCACAAGGATTTGTGCCGATGGGCCCATGCACTACTCCATCTTGGTCTAGGAAACCAATTTTTTTGAAGTATGTGGCACGACGTGAAGGCAAGGTGTGTCCTAGTGAGGCTCGATTAAAGATCCCACGTTCCCCAGAGCCACTTTTCATTAGAGCTACCCACTCTTCCATTAACTCTGTGTTTGATGGCCTGTTTTCATAGACAGCCGAGTTGTTAGCCACAGAACGATAAGGTTCCGTAAGGAAGAATTGGCCTTTTTTTGCATCACGAAGTTCCACGTCATCAAGGTCTGAGAGACTAATCATGGCCGTACGACGAACTCCTCCAGATACTACGCACTCACCAATTTTGCAAATAATATCGTGAGCATCTATTGACCTAAGACGTCTGCCTTGTCTACGACTGATTCTTTCTTTGGCAAAATTTAAAAGAGATTGAAGTGGCTCAGGTCCTGAGGCTTTACCCCCCATCGTTTTGAGTCTTGCCCCTGCAGGACGGATGAGAGAGTAATCGAAGTCGACATCCTTACCACTGTACCAAGTTTGGAGACCCAGTGTGAGAGCATCGCACCACCCTTCCTTAGAGTCAGCAATAAGGTGTGTGGGTGATTTTGTTTTAACCCTCTTTTTTATTTGTGGAAGTTGTTCAATGTTTTCGCTCTCAACCGAAAATCCAACTCCGCATCCTTGCATCGATAAATACATAATCTCTGCAAAATCCTCAAGTTTAGATGGGGAAATGAAAGTGCAATTGTAGGTGCAAGTGTTGCATCGACGTGCCGGCCCGCCAGCAAATTGCATAAGACGCATTGAGGGCATAACTTCTTGATTTAGAATTGCTTCTCTCACTTCCGCATATTCGCTGTCTGCAAGTTTCTTTCCAAGATTTTCCTTCATGAAGGAAATATAGCGGTCAACTGTTTCTATCCATGTTTCTCTACGATTTTCTGCTTCGATCCATCGTGCATAAGAACGCAGGTAGACAAACTCACCCAAGGGGTTGTTTTTAAAATATTTTTTGCTTTCCGATGCTAGAGTGCGAATGCGGTTAGGGACCTCGCCTCGTTCTTGGCGAATTCGAGTACGTTCAGCTCGATAGAGAATATAGGCTTTAGCGGTGGCAATGTACTCATGTTTCATTAGCTCCTTCTCCACCTCATCCTGAACTCCCTCAACTGTTGGCACAAATGAGGAATCCTCTCTCTTTTTCCGCTCGAGTTCCTTTTCGACTGCGTGAGCTATGAGTGGGGGAGCCTTCTCCTTATACTCATCCGTGGCCTTCATTGCTTTTTCCACCGCTAAGGCTATTTTTTCTACAGCAAAGGGGGCCCTAGATCCATCTCGTTTAATGATAGAGGTGAATGGTGTGGATTTTTTAGGTAGCATTTGAAGAGCGTGATATATTGATAAGGATCTATACATAATACATATAGATACACATCTATGAATAAGAAATCGCTGGGGATAGCAGACAGCAATACAAAACCCCCTCACAGTAAAGAGGAAAAGACCTACAAACGGCCATCTTGGGTCAAAAGTGGAGAGGAAGAGCTCTGCCCAGATTGCTTTAAGGTGGTGGGGGAGCAAAGCAGGTACAACATGGTCTGTATTCTTGGCAAGGAAAAGGAAGGTCTAACAGTTGGGGAACTAACTGGGAGAATGAAGCTTCGCCAGCCAACCATCACCCATCATTTACAGGTTTTGAAGTCGGTTGACGCTGTGCATAGTGAGGACAGGGGTCGAGAGAGGATTTATAGACTCAATCGTGGAGCTCACTGCTTTGAAGATTGTAAAATTCCGTACTAACTTATAAGGACTTGATGTAAGAGAGCCTAGGAGTATACTAGCTAAATATGAAAAGTTTGGTATCTGTAATAGTGCTCGTTATCTTAGTTATGGTTGGGATTCTTATATATAAGAAATCTCTGGCCCCAATTATTTCTACCGAAATTTTTCGTGATGCAGAATCGACCTATAACGAACCACTTCTGCTCACATCTACCACAACTCCAAGCATAGCCACAAGCACATCAACTGGAACCCCATCGGGCATATAATTAGTGCATGGTGATTGAGAGAATTAATTCTTTGTATAGCAAATATGAGTCACACTTATCCTCTCTCTTTTTAGTTGGCGGGTTCGTTTTTGATATCCTAACTCTTCGTCGAGTTGATAATTTTTTCGAGAACTTTGTAATTGTTCTCTACTTCATTATCACAGCTTCAATTATTATTGTTCTCAACCGGAATAAAAATGAGGAAGAAAACAAAGACAGCCGGCTCGATTTTTGGCTCTTGAACCTGCTCCAGTTTAGTCTTGGAGGACTTCTCTCCGCTTTTCTCGTTCTCTACTTTAGAAGTGCAACACTCTCTGTCTCTTGGCCTTTTCTTCTCCTACTTCTCTTAAGTTTTATTGCTAACGAGAGACTGAAGCATCATTATCAGAGGCTTGTCTATCAGGTCTCCTTCCTCTTTTTGGCGCTACTTCTCTTTTCCATCTTTTCGCTCCCTGTTGTTTTTGGATTGATAGGACCTCTGATTTTCATTTTAAGCGGACTAGTTAGCTTACTCTTTGTTTGGCTGTATCTTGGATTGCTCAACAAGATTAGTGTAGGCAAGGTGCGTCAATCGATGAAAATGCTCTGGACAAGCATTGCTCTCATTTTTGGATTTGTGAATGTATTGTACTTTACCAATATCATCCCTCCCCTCCCACTATCACTTAAAGAAGGGGATATTTATCATTATGTTGTGAAGGATGGAATGGGGAACTATAACGTAATCGCAGAGGAAAAAAGTTGGCTTAATTATTTTAAAATTAGAGAGCAAGTGACATCGTACCCCGGAGAATCTCTTTATGCTTATACGGCCATTTTTAGTCCAGCTAAGTTCAATACGAGTATAATCCACAGGTGGCAGTCTTACGATTCTGAAAATGGACGCTGGGTTACCTTTTCGAAAATAACTCTTAATACGAGTGGAGGTAGAGACAATGGCTACAGAACATATTCTGCATCTAGTGTTACGCCTGGAATCTGGAGAGTGGAAGTCCTCACCTTGAACGGACAAGTACTTGGAAGAATCGGTTTTGAGGTCAAATATGCGCAAATTCCACCGAAGCTCATTACAGAAGTACACTAAGAAATAGTTTGCTACGGAACCTGTTTCCAGATAGATTTAGGGTATAATCTCTGCACAATGGAAGATTCTCGCAACAAGGGAGGTGTCTCAGAAACACGGATTTGGCTCGTACTTCTAGGAATTATCGCCCTTTTTGCAATAATTGCTTTTTATACCAGACACGTGACAATTGTCAGGCAAGAAAATCAGGCCAACACCCCAGTGATTGCTCATTACACGAATTACGCATATGGGGTCAATCTTCGTTTCCCGCCAGATTTTAAAGCGGTAGGTGGTCAAGAGTACGATCGTTATGAGGGAGAGAATGGTTTTTTTAGTGTGGGGGCTCTTGGGACAGGTGAGACTTCTATTGATGAACTGGTAGAAAACGAGATAAATCAAAAGCTGAAGCCGTATGGCAGTCTTCCTAGTACTAAAAAATTGGTTATAGATGGTGGAGATGCAAGATTGATACTCCCTTCATCTGACCAAGATATTTCCATGCATAAACAAGCGGTACTGATAATCGAATATCCTGTGCCGAAGAATATTGGTTCAACTTCCTATAAATTTTTTGTTCTTTGGGCAGATCGTGCAAATATCGAAAACATGGCTAGCACCATAACCTTTGTCAGATAAAGTCACATCTGTCATACATAGAAAGTTAAGGACTCTTGATACTCCAGAGAAGATTCAGGATTTTTTAAACAAATTACCTTTTAACCACGAGAAGGGGGGAGAGACTTATAGGTCAGTCGAGCGGACTTTGGCGTCAGGAAGAGCACATTGTTTTGAGGGAGCTCTTGTGGCTGCCGCCGCTCTATATTTGCATGGTTCTAAACCTCTTCTTCTAGATTTACGAACCACCAAAGGAGACGAAGACCATGTTGTAGCTCTTTTTAAAAAAGGAAAATACTGGGGAGCAATATCAAAGACAAATCATGCTGTACTTAGATACAGGGAACCTATTTACAAAAATGTGAGGGAGTTGGCTGTGTCATATTTCCACGAATATTTCTTGCCCAATGGGGCAAAGACAATGCGTGAATTTTCGAAACCTTTTGACCTTTCCAAAACTAAATTTGATTGGTTGTATAGCAAAGAAAACCTCTTTGGATTAATTGACGAGATAGATCATTCCCCGCATGAAAATATTTTGCCTAATAATCTTAAACTCCGAAAAGCCGATAAAATCGAAATCAAGGCAGGAGAGATAGTCGAATGGCCAAAATAATCGGGTCCCTACTACTTAGTGTCCACAAGTTTCAAGGATTGTCTTAAGCCAAAAAAGATAACAATAGCCAAAGCCAAAAATATTCCACTATGAGGGAGAGTGGCCATAGTAATTGCCCCGATACCTGCCCCAGCAATGAGTCCGACAGGTCTCGCTAATCTAAAGATTGAAATAAATCCTACATTGGTTGAGTCAATGTGCTTAAAGAAATAACTATCTGTGGTTATTTCTATAAGACTGGCTCCGATGCGAGAAACGAAAAGCACTATGGCCCAAAGCAAAAGAGTTTTGTCTAGAAAGGGCATTATCAGTACCGAGAGACCAAGAGTTACAAATCCGAAGGCCATTATTTCTTTCTCCCCATATTTTTTATCGGCCAGTTCTCCTGCTGGCCACTCAAAGAGAACGAATGGCAAAAGCATAAAGGCAAAAATCATTCCAATTTCTCTCCAATCAAAACCAATAATTACACGAAGATAAATCGGTAAATAGATGACCATGATAGCAAAAAAGAATTCTAGAACTGAACGGGCGACTGTCACACTCCGAACATTTTTAAGCTTCGACCAAGTATCAAAAGGCAGAGGCAAGGAAAGGTATCTGCCACCCTTCTTGTTGCTTCGAAGGGAAAATATCATTAGCAGAAAAATTGGGATAAGAAAAAAAGCAGAAACAAAATAAAGATCAGAGAAATTATTTCTATCTTCTGCTAAAGCTACTAGAATAGGTCCTCCCATTATGGCAGCGTTTGTGATGGTTAGATATATTCCTCGAATTTTACCCGTACTGCCATCTGTGGAAATTTCTTCAAGCAAAATGTCGAACGAATAATAAATCATCATCGAAACACTTGAGTAGACTAAAAAAGAAACAATAGCTAGTGAGGGAGTGACGGCGATAGCTGCTCCGATTGTTGAAATAAGAGTAGCAATGGAAAAAAAGAGAAGGAAGCCTCGGCTACCTAAAGAGTGAAGTATACGCTCAGCATTTAGAAAAAAGAAAACATTTCCCAAAGCTCCAAAGGCATACAGCCAACCAACCATGCTTGGGCTAAAGAAGTGTCCGAGGAAGGAAGAGTTTATATAAAGAGTCGCTGCAAAGTGTATGGAAAAAAAGAAATTCGCAACAAATATTGGCAGAGCCTTCGAAGTACGCATTTATAAAAGTATAGCAAATTACATAAACAAAAAGCCCCATGTGCGAGCGGACTTTTTGTCCGTCGCACGGGGCTAAGGGAGGTACTTGAGACCGATGGCTCCCCATCCTGCCAGTGAGAAGAAAAGCGAGGACCAGGTAAGCCAGAAGAACATCTTGTTGTTCGGGTACCTGCTGATTCCCTCGGGATTGGTGACGGAGTCACCTTCCTTGGTGTGGTCGAGCAAAGTCTCGCGCAACTTGATCAGCATGTTGCTGCGTTCGAGGGGGCTCGTTGAAGCCGGCAAACTGTCGAGCTCGGCGTAGGCAGTCTTGATGTTGTTGTACCAGAAGCCGATGTCCTCGTCCGGAGTCTTCCAAATCACGGAAGTGTAGCCGGAAGTCAGGCTCTGCGCTTCCATGTTGGTGATAGCGAACCGGATTTCCTGCATGGCGAGCTCGATCGAGTTCGCGTCGGCGGCCCTCTTGAGGTGTCCACCGATATTCTGGTCGTAGTGGACGCTGAGGACTATCTGAACCACAATCAGCACCATGAAGACCAGGGAGGACACAACAGCGGTGAACTTTTTCACAGCAGATCCTTTGTAGGGGTTGCGGGATGAAAACTCTAATTTAATGTTAGCACATAGCAGTCTCCTTGTCAAGCAGAATTTAGACTCCCAAAATAACCGGTATGATTACTGGTTTTTTCATAGTTTTTTGGAAAAGGAAGCGGGCAACATCTTCTGATACGGCATTCTTAGCGTAGTCGAAGTTGATGGGGTTCATGCCAACTGTAGTTGACTCAATTGCACGCTTGATGATGTGGCGAGTTTCGGAAAGTAGTTCTTGATTGTCGCGAAGATAAATAAATCCACGAGAGATAATATCGGGAGATTTTTTGAGTCTTCCTGTTTTTGATATAACCATTGCTACGATAACAACGAAGCCTTCATCGGCAAGCATCTTCCTGTCACGAATAAGTACTTCGGAAATATCTCCAACTGAAAAGCCTTCAACCACCATGTCTTCCGAAGGAGCTTTTTCAGGTAACCTGAAAAGAGTTTTGCCTTCGTCACGAATTTCTATAACAGAGCCATTGTCTGGGACAATGACATTTTCTGGAAGAGCTCCCAACTGCTTAGCAAGTTCTGCATGCATCTTAAGCATGTAATGATGTCCGTGAACAGGCATGAAGAATTTGTATGGAATTTGTCTGTGGACCCATTCAAGCTCACCTCGCTTACCGTGACCTGATGTGTGCACATCCGAGTCGAGATAGGTGATAATTTTTGAGTCGTGGCGGAAAAGGTTATCTTTGAGTTTAGCTATAGCTCGTTCGTTTCCTGGAATAACGGAAGAAGAGAGGATGATGGTGTCACTTCGCTGGAGTTTTATAAATTTGTGAGTTTTGTTCGACATTCTCATGAGAGCAGCGAATTCCTCACCTTGAGCTCCTGTGGCTATCATCATGATTTTGTTTGGTGGGTATTTCTCAATATCTTCAATCGGCACGATGTGGTCAACTTCCACAAGATTCAGGTGTTTGATGATGTCAACATTGTTCTTCATGCTCCTGCCCTCTATCACCACCTTCTTGCCATAACGCTTGGCAATACGCATGAACTCAATGATGCGTTCAACTTGAGAGGCGAATGTTGCAAGGATCACTCTGCCGGGAACATTTGCGACAATCTGGTCAATGTTTTTTAAGATAAATCCTTCAGAAGGGGAGAAGCCAGGCTTTTCTATACCGGTTGAATCCATGGTAAAGAGAAGAATGTTTCTGTCTTTAAACATCTTGTATTGTTCCACCTCCTTTTCCGCTGGGACACCATTTTCGTTATCGACTCGAACATCTCCAGTATTAACAATGTCTCCAAATGGAGTCTCGATGATGATGCCGGTTGAGTCAGGGATAGAGTGAGTCAGACCAAAAAAACGGACCTTAAGATTGGGAGTGATCGCTATAGATTTGTCAGCGGCATCAACAATGCGGATATCAAGGGCTGGAAGATGCGGGAACTCCTCTTGGCGTTTCTTAATTAGAAGTGCTCCGAACTCGCGGGTGTAAATTGGCGGATTACCTATACGATTAATTATGTAGGGAATGCCACCTATGTGGTCGAGGTGACCATGAGTGATAACCAAAGCACGGACCCTATCCTTGCGTTCCTCAAGATATTTAGTATTCGGCAAAATGTAATCAATTCCTGGAGTTTCAGCATCAGTAAACTGGATACCACAGTCGATGACAACTATGTCGCCTCCGTACTCAATAGCGGTCATGTTGCGACCAATTTCCTCAACTCCACCAAGGGGGACTATGCGGATGTTGCCGGGAGCAAGAGGAGGAATGACGTCTGGGGCCTTCTTTTCGGCAATAGGATGATCACTCCTTCGTCTCATGGATTTGTTTCTCAACCCTCGTTTGAAGTTAGAATTAGAATTAGGATTCATTATGTGTTTTTAAGATTTTTTTGAAAAAATATTCCAGACGGCGTTTGTCTCTATGTACCAATTTTTGACGTCTACGAACCGATCCTGAGTTGTGCCCAACTTGCCGAGACTCATACCCTTAACTGTGGGAGGCACTATGTAGATGAAGCCTGGTGAGTATAAAAATACTGCGGGGATATCACCTTCGATAGTTTCCTCAAATTTTCTATACAAGTCCTCGCGCTTGTCTGAGTCATTTTCCAAGCGAGCTGTCTCAAGAAGTTTGTCCACATCTTTGTTGGCATAAAGAGCGATATTTAACCCTGGATCATTTCTCTCGCTTGAGTGCCAAAATGGATAGACATCAGCTTCTCGCCCGACAACCTCCCCAAACAGGAGAGCATCGTAATGCCGAGGACGAATCACATTCTGGTTTAAGTCTCCGGAGTTATAGATCGAAATCTTGACCTCCGCACCGAGCTCCTGCCACGACTCTTGAAGCATCTCCGCTACTTTCCGTAGATCGGGGTTGTCACTTGTCGAGAGAGAAAACGATAATTTAACTGTATCAGTTTTGGATTTTTTTTCAAGTATACCTGTAATTTTGTTTTTGACCCAGCCAGCTTTAGCGAGAGTTGACGAGGCAATCTCTAAGCGTTCGGCAAAGGAAAGTTCTGGTTCGGAATTATTTTTTGTGAGCATTAGTGTAGGTGGCATGGGCCCCCATATGACACTTCCAAAACCGCCAAGGACTTGGTCAACTATTTCTTGTTTGGGAGAGACAAGGTCTAGAGATTTTCTGACCGCCTTATCTAATAGAGCCTTATTGGAGTTTTGATTAAAAAAGACTCCAAAAACTCTCGGAAGGGGAGCTGATAGGACTTTTACCCCATCTTTTTCAAGTATCAAGGCTTCCTCTGGAGAAATTCCACCAAGGCTTTGCACATCTCCTCTACTGAATGCATCTACCAGACCTGCCTCTGAAGGAAAGAATTTGAAGATGAAATGACTTATGAAAGCTTTACCATTAACGTAGTCTTTAAAGGGAACAAGGTCATAGAAGTTTGGTATGCCGGCAGAATCTCGCGTTACGGAATCAACTTTGTACGGGCCGGAACCAATAGGCAATATGTTCCATTGGCTAAAGGAAAATTCGTCGTTTGTTACTGCTGACCAGACATGCTTCGGTAATATGCCTACCTTTAAGTTGTTTACAAATGGGGAAAATGGTTGTTTAAGAACGAAGGAAATAGTGCGTTCGTCTACCTTACTTACAATTACTCCCGCAAAATCTGCAAACAACGGACTTTTGATGCCAGGATCCAGAATTTTTTGAATAGTAAATACAACATCATCAGCTGTAACAGCTGTCTCATCTTGAAAAGTTACATCAGGGCGCAATACTACTGTGTAAGTGAGACCGTCAGGGCTTACTGACACACTCTCTGCCAACTCATTGACAATCTCCCCATTTTTATTTGTTCGAACCAATCCAGAATAAACCAGAGAAACTAGATTTTTGTCTGCTTCAGATATAGCCAGAACGGGGTTTATAAATCTTGGATTACCGATCACTCCTTCGATGACAGTACCTCCTCCGGTAGGGACGTCGACAAGGAAAGAATCATTGACCTTGAGAAGCAAAAGGACTCCCGAGAAAAGGAATATTCCAGTGAATAAATAAAAAACTATTTTCTCCGCTGAAGTGAAACGGATCACAGCTTTTTGAATGGAGCGTTCCTTTGGAATATGGAAGCGCTTACTCAAAAGCGCCCGAAGCCGAATGTTTGTCATGAACTAAATTAGGAGCGATAGAAAAGGGATGCAAGGGCTGTTATAGCGAAAAGTATAGCAATAATTATAGTTGCTTTAAACAAGAATTTCTCAAATCCTCTACGCGAATACTGTGTGGAACTCATTCCATCGGCGCCAAAGGCACTACCAAGACCAGCCTCGGAGCGTTGGAGGAGTATCCCGACTACGAGAAGTATCGAGAGGACTACTTGTATATATGGAATCAGAGTCTGCATGTCCTACAAAGAAGTATCATATCATGACATGCTATTGACTTCAATCACTTCTAGGATATAAAATCGGCACACTATGAAGAAAGCTGTAAGGCAAAGTGGAGTATTTCCCCTAGGAGACAGAGTGCTCTTACGTCCGTATAGGGAGGAGACGGAGAGGATGGTGGGGAAGATTAAAATCATGCTCCCAGACAGTGTGACCGATAAAAAGTCAGATCAGGGCAAGGTTTTGGCAGTTGGTGAGGGAAGATATGAGGATGGCAAACTCGTACCAATAAAAGTCAAAGTCGGAGACATTGTCATCTTTAGCAAATACGGTTATGACGAAGTGAGTATTAACGATGAAGAACTCTACATAGTTAAGACAGAAAATATTTTGGCCGTAATTAAATAAAGATAAAATAATATGGCAAAACAAATTATTTTTAACGAGGAAGCAAGGATGGCTTTGAAGCGCGGGGTAGATAAAGTCGCTAATGCTGTGCGCATTACTATAGGGCCAAAGGGTAGGAACGTGGTAATAGACAAGGGTTACGGAGCTCCGATGATTACAAACGACGGGGTAACTATTGCTAAAGACATTACTCTTCCAAATAAATTTGAGAATATGGGCGCCGAGATAGTGAAGGAAGTGGCACAGAAGACCAACGATGTTGCGGGGGATGGCACAACTACTTCAGTGATTCTAACTCAAGCCTTGGTTGAGGTTGGATTCAAAAAGACTTTGATGGGGGCAAATCCAATGGGGATAAGGCGAGGTATCGAGTCTGCTACCAAGGATGCTGTTGAGGCTTTGAGGAAGATGGCTAAGCCCATAAAGAGCGACGAAGAAGTGAGACAGGTGGCAACAATTGCCGCGGAATCGGAAGAAATAGGAAAGATAATTGCCAGCACCATAAAAAAAGTTGGAAAGGATGGTGTGGTGACCGTTGAAGAATCACAATCCTTTGGAGTTGAAAGTGAGGTGGTTGAAGGTTTGGAGTTTGATAAGGGCTACATCTCTCCTTATATGATAACGAATGCCGAGAGAATGGAATCCGAATATAGAGACCCTTCAATTTTGGTTACAGATAAAAAAATTTCGAGTGTTAAAGACATTCTCCCACTATTAGAAAAAATTGCACAAACGGGGAAGAAGGATTTAGTTATAATTGCAGAAGATGTAGATGGGGAGGCCTTGACGACATTTGTGCTAAACAAACTTCGGGGAGGATTCAATGTTCTTGCTATTAAAGCCCCAGGTTATGGGGACAAGAAGAAAGAATTTCTCCAAGATATTGCGGTGATGGTAGGAGCTAAAGTTGTTTCTGAAGAGACAGGACTCTCTTTTGAAAAAGCTGAATTAAGTATTCTTGGCAGGGCATCAAGAGTTGTTTCTGCTAAGGACAGTACAATTATAGTTGGGGGCAAAGGACAAAGGAAAAATATTGAAGAGCGCGTGGCCAATCTCCGTGCTCAACGGGAAAAACTAGATTCAAAGTTTGATATAGAAAAGTTAGATGAGAGGATAGGCAAGCTCACTGGTGGGGTGGCTGTCATTCGTGTTGGTGCTGCCACGGAAACGGAAATGAAATATTTGAAATTAAAAATTGAGGATGCCGTTAACGCTACCAAGGCGGCTATCGCCGAGGGAATTGTGGCTGGGGGTGGGTCGGCTCTCTTGAAGGTTTCTCGCAAGCTTGAGGTTAAGTACAAAGATTCAGCAGAGGCAAAAACAGTTGCAGAAAACGTTCGTTCGGCAGAATATGCAGCAGGGTATCTCTCTATCGTCGAAGCTTTGAGAGAACCGATTAGACAAATTGCTATAAATGCCGGAAAAGATGCGGGCGTTGTTTTAGCTGATGTGCTGAAAGGAGGGGCCAACTCTGGTTATGATGCCTTGAACGATATATTTGTGAGCGACATGTTTGTGGCTGGGATTATTGATCCTGTGAAGGTTGAGAGGAGTGCGCTTGAAAATGCAGCCAGCGCTGTTGCCGTTCTTCTCACCACTGAGGTGGCTATCACTGATGAACCAAAGAAGGAAGAGAAGGTCCAACCAGGGATAGATTACTAGAAAGCAAACCAACCGAAGAAGCTGTATAATATATAGACTATGACTTATATATTGATAATACTTGCGCTTGTCGTTGTCTGGGTAGTGTTTACTTACAATGGGTTCGTGCGTCTACGCAATAGAGCTAAGGAAGCGTGGGCAGATATTGATGTTCAGCTCAAACGTCGTTACGACTTAATTCCTAATCTCGTAAACTCAGTCAAGGGGTATGCTATTCATGAGACAGAAGCTTTCGAAAATGTAACCAAGGCTCGCGCAGCAGCTATTTCTGCTGGTGGAACAGCGGATAAGTCTGGCAAAGAGACTGCACTTTCTGGAGCTCTCAAATCTATTTTCGCCATTGCTGAAGCGTACCCAGAACTTAAGGCAAATCAGAATTTCCTCTCTCTTCAAAACGAACTCGCCGATACCGAGAATAAGATCCAAGCAGCTAGACGTTTTTACAATACAAATGTAAGAGACTTAAATACTGGACTCGAATCTTTTCCAGGTAATCTCATAAAGGGTATTGGAAAGTTTGAACACATGGAATTCTTTGAACTTGAGGAAGGGGAGGGCAAAGCTCGCAACCCAGTAGAAGTTAAGTTCTAAAAAATGGCACAAAATCTCTATACACAAGCGGATAGAAATATCCGGAAGACATGGCTGTTAATGTCGGCATTTCTAATTGTGGTTATAGGTATTGGTTGGTTGTTTAGCTACATCTATCAAAGTCCGGGTATCCTGTTTTTTGCCATTATTTTTTCTGTACTAATGAACGTGGTGTCATATTGGTATTCAGATAGAATTGTTCTCTCTCTGCACAAGGCATCACCGGCAACTCGAGAAAACAATCTCGAACTCTGGAATATACTAGAAAATCTTTCAATTACTGCTGGACTTCCAATGCCAAGACTCTATATTGTCGAGGATGCTTCCCCCAACGCTTTTGCAACAGGGAGAAACAAAGAGCATGCGGTCATATGTGTTACCACCGGTCTTCTAAGAATTCTAAATAAAAATGAACTTGAGGGGGTAGTGGCTCACGAGCTCTCTCATATTGGTAATAGAGATATACTAATCTCAACCGTAGCAGTAGTGCTTGCTGGTTTTGTTGCTCTTCTCTCAGATTTTTTTCTCCGTTCCAGATTGCTCGGAGGGAGAGGTAGGAATAACCAAGCGCAAGGAATTGTGATTATTGCTGGCATCGTGCTTGCCATACTTGCCCCTATTGCCGCCACTCTTATACAGCTGGCAATATCTAGGAGGAGGGAATTTCTGGCGGATTCGTCCGGGGCCCTTTTAACTCGCTTTCCTGAGGGGCTAGCAAGTGCGTTAAGAAAAATTGGGGCAGCATCCATACCCATGAGAACAGCTAACAATGCCACTGCACACCTTTTTATTTCTAATCCATTTGGTCGTGGTGGAGGTGCGTCCTCGTTTGTAAAGAAGATGTTCATGACTCATCCACCGATAGAGGAGAGGGTGAATGCACTTGTAGGAGTACGGTAGATTTTTTGCGGAGGGTGAGGGATTCGAACCCTCGGTGCCTTGCGGCACACACGCTTTCCAAGCGTGCGCACTAGACCACTATGCGAACCCTCCTTGTTGCGATAGAGTATCAGAAATAATGTTAAAAATCGAGAAGCAAAAACTGAAGAGAAAACTAACTCCTTCTAAGAACTTTTTTCTGTCTCTTGCAAGTTCAATAATTTATCAACAGATTTCTACGAAAGCAGGGGATTCAATTTACAAAAAATTCCTCAAGTTATTCGGAAGAAAAAAACCAACACCAAAATTACTTTTGGAAATTTTTGAGAAAGATTTGCGCTCGGCGGGACTCTCAAACCAGAAACTTTCTTATCTAAAAGATCTGGCAAGAAAGTTATTGGACAGGACTATAGACCCTAGACTTTTCCAAAAAATGAGTGATGAAGAGGTTAAAAGTCATTTAACACAAGTCAAAGGCATTGGCCCCTGGACTGCAGATATGTTCTTAATTTTTGCATTAAATAGACCAAATGTTCTACCAGTAGGGGATCTAGGAATAGCGAAAGGGTTCCAAAGAGTCTTCAAATTAAAGAGTATTCCAAGCGAAAAGACTATGATAAAGCTTGCAAAACCTTATTATCAAAGGCACACTTTTCTCTCACTTTACCTTTGGGAATCAATTGACGAAAGAAAATAGGACAACTCAGAATAATTCAAATGGTGAGGTTTATAAATTTAAAAATTAGGTACAGGTTTTTTTAATTACAAAGATTATCGAATTATAACTGTTGGTTTTGTACTCAAATGGGGATAGCAATCGTATAGAAAATGGCTCAACCACGATAAAATATGACGTAAGTACGTCTTTGAAAAAGAGGAAATTTTTATCATCAGGTTTTACAGTTTTGGCACTAGTATCGATACTTGTTTTTTCAGACATCGGCGCATTAATTTCTTATGCTCAAGGAGCCCCGACGATCATAAGTTACCAAGGACGCTTGGCAGACTCCGGAGGTAATCTATTAGGGAGTTCATCTGGCACAACTTATTATTTTAAGTTTTCTATTTGGGATAATTCGGCAACAACTTCTGGGTCCCGCCTTTGGCCAACAGCAGTACCAACTGCTGTCACTGCATCTGTGCGGTCAGGAGTTTTTGGTGTGGATATTGGTGACACTAGCAATGGTTATCCTGACGCCTTAAATTATGGCTTTGCAAATCCTAATATTTATCTTCAAGTGGAGGTGTCCTCAAATGGGACTACTTACGAAACTCTTTCACCTCGCCAGAGATTGTCCTCCGCCATTTTTGCTCAAGTGGCAAGTTCAGTTGTTGGGGCATCATCAACAATAACCACACTTACTAATACAAATTTTTTGGGCACACTGGCCACCACCACAAGCGCCACCTCCACGAATCTTTTTAGTTCTTTTTTCACTGGTAATGGTTTAAGCATTGGTGGTGGGGCCTCAACAACCATTAATTCTTCTGGAGATCTTTTGGTAATGGGATCCACAACTCTTCAGAGATTTTCTTTTTTCAATGCTACGGGTACCTCGGCAACTACTACCAACTTTTTTGCTACCACCGCTTCATCAACTAACTTATTTGGAGCTTTTGTTAATGGATTTGGTTTGAGCACTTGTAATGGGTCTCAATTTGTACAATGGGCTTCAGGACAATTTGGTTGTGGAAGTGTGGTAGGAGGGTCTGGTAGTAGTAAGTTTTCCACTTCGACCAACAACATGGCCCTATTTCCCAACGGAGGGAACAGTATGGCCCTAGTTCTGGGAGGGAATGCTACCACTACCACTGGAGCTCTTCTAGAAGTTCTTGGAGGAGTATACACAAGTGGTTCTACCACTCTTCAAAACTTCACAGCTATTAACTCCACCACCACTAGTGCCACCTCAACGA
>CAYHKS010000009.1:0-15312 GCA_964357345.1 uncultured Candidatus Saccharibacteria bacterium
CTTCCAGTAATTACGCTTTCGCCTAACCTAGTTAGGTAAGCCATTCCTCCCAGATGTTCGATATGGGATTAAGGAGTGTCATTATCGAGCTTTAGCAGGACGGATGTTCTCCCCTCGTCTGCTGAAAATCTGGAGAACTAGTGCGAGATTATTTTGTCGGTTTCCTACTCTCGCGTGAAACACCAAATCGGCTATCACGGTAGTACATCATTGGTTTGCAACAGCGGACGCGAGTTCGATTCTCGCCATCTCCACATCGTTAGTATTTTCAGTTGCAAGCTCCTCAAAAAGCCTTGTAGCATGCGGTATTTGGTCGGTTCGATAGCCAGTTTCGTAGTTATAGTTTAGTTTTTGCTCAAAAATGAAGTAGAAAAGCTGGTGTTGCTCGACAACAGGAAGTTTTTCCCACACAATATGTGGCTTTTTAAGTAGTCCTATTGCTTTGTCTAATGCGGTTCGATAAGGAATCGACAGGTCAATTTCTATCTGATTTTCCTCAAAGTCCTGAAGTTGATTGGCAATACTTTCGGCCTGGCTTTCATACAACCGTTGCATTGCGTCGGTTTTGGCCCTAAGAATCAAATCTGTAAGTTGTCTCGCTTTCTCCTCAAGTTCGACCTTGCTCTGATTTTGTCTTTCGGAATCCTTTTTAAGTAAGTCGATCTCTTCCTGCCAAACTTTATCAAATACTCGGGATACTAGCTTCCCGACAGGTGCTTTTAAAGTATTCTTTTTAAGAATAACCTGGAATTGATCCTCTATATCTTTTCTCCTGATTGATTTTCCATAAAAATTACAGCCCCTATTGTGGCATATGTAATAGGGTTGGGTGTGTCTCTTTGACCACCCTGCGGTAAGATGGCCTCTACAATGATCGCAACTCAGTAATCCTCTCAGAGGGAAGTCCGGGTTGATATCCATTCTTATTCTAGTAGTTCCTAGTTCTTCTTTGCGGAGTCTTTTTTGAATGAGAGTAAATGTTTCGATATCGATCAGTCCTTGATGTTGGCCTTTCCTCCGGGATACCTCCCATGGCACATATTCTGTGTCTCCGACAAAGAATGGATCTCGAAGCATATTGGCTAAAATGTAAGCACATTTTTCTGGTGCGCATTTCCAGAATCCTTTTGAAACCAAATGTCTTGCTAAATCCATAACCCTGACAAAAGTGCCATTAGCAAACGCTTCCATTGCGGGCTTGAGTATTTCCATTCCATCCTTGCTTGGCACGGATAGTTTACCATGCCTAGTATCTTTGATTTGAATATACCCTCGCTTTGCCCCAAATGGCCAATAACCAGCTTCCAGACGAGCTTTCATTTTCTGAACAACCTGACGGCGATTTTGTTTCCGTTCCAATTCTCCCTGGGCCGCTAATATGGTTTCAACAAATTCTCCCTCCGGGGTATCTTCAAAGTTGAAATTCAAACATCTCAATAACACTCCACGAACCTTGAAAGCGGCTCTCAACTTGATATGGAACTGCACGTCTCTGGCAAAGCGCTTCAAATCATCAAATACAACGACAAACTTTTTGTACGGGTGCGCATCTATATGGGCCAGAAGTGCACTCATGGCCGGTCGGTTCATAAAGTCTCCGCCACCCGTAAAACTATCGGGAAAAGTTTTCTCATGGGGCACTCCTATTGATACTAAATCGCTTATGCATCGGTTCTCTTGGCTCTGCAAACCTGAGCCGTCTATTTCTTGTCTCTTACTGGAGACTCGAGCGTATACAAGGCCCAGCCGGCCGTGATATTGATTTTGAGCGTGATTGTTCTCCAATTTTCTTGATGTAGCCATTGATCTCGTTAGTGATTATATTTCTGCAAAATGCTTCCAGGTATTTCAAGCGTTCCCTAACCTGGTTATCGGGGCTTCTATGGTCGTCTACTATCTCCCTGTATTCCCTGATACTTAGGATTTCAGAGTTCCGATTTTGAGGCTGAAAAACGTCCCTACCAGGTCTTTCCGGCGTTGTCTCTGCGTGGACACTGGTTGTATTGATTATACCGTTTTTCACATCAAAAATCCGCTACTTTAGTGGGTATCTATAGCCATCGCTGACATACAGATCCCTAGGTATCTCGGCGGTGCCGGAAGGTTTGCGGTGTGTGTTTAATTTTGGCCTGTAATAGCCTAGATTTAGGCATATCCGGCACTTGTATCGAACAGTGCTTGAGGATTGGTACAAATGCCTCACATGGCGTTCACAGCCTGTACAAACGAAGAAAAACACGAAACCGACTCCCAAATTTGCCGGCTTATATACGACCTCCTGCCACTCATCGCTTTTACCCTGGATCATGCTTACTGTTTTGAAGGGATTGGTCGGTGAGTTGATAAGCCCTCTTATTCTTTCTGCTTCTGCCTCGGTTCGTATCCTGTATGTCTTTGTCCTCAAAGTCCTGACCTCGTAGTTCATCAGCTCACAGAGAAACGTATGCATAAAATCAGCTATATCCAGCCTTTCGCATTCGTGCACACTTCTCTTTTTACCGTTGAAAATAGAAATCATGTCGTAGGGGATGTCCGGGAGAGTGAATCCTTTGTAATCCTTAATGCTGTTTTTGGTTTAGCTTCCGGTTTACTCTTTCGGCTTTTCTCCTTAATCTCTTGAAGTAAACACGAAAGGCATCTCTAACCGCCTTAGGATCAACCTGGTTTATCTTTCGGAGAAGCATCATTATCTGCTCCTCCTCGATTGTGCTTTTCTTGTTTTTCATAGAATAAAGCCCATGACCCAAGGAAAGGCAGGAAGATCAATTCGACCTCGCCCTGGGTGATGGGCTTGTGTGATCTTCCTGAAACGCAAATAGGACGCCATTACGCGTCCTATTTATTGGAGATTCCCCGTTTTTAAAGAAAAAAGTCGAGGAAGTTTCGCCAATACAAAATGGTTCATCCAATGCTGGATGCGTAATGTATTAGACAAACTTCTTCGACTTCTTTGCCGACAACTTTCATATGCCGACTATGGCATTAGAGGAGCTGGCGACTTTTTCTCGTCTCCGGGAGCTTGACTGTGCTATTTGGTTTTCAATGAATCCCTTTCAGGATATTTATATTATATCTCTTATTTGACGAGGTGACAAGAGGCCGGGGTGGATAATTAGGATTCCTACACAACTTCTTTCTTGAAATAAAATGTTCTTTTATTCCTTTCGTGCTCCAATACGCATATTAACTCCCAGCCCTCATCGCCCAGATCATCGAGCTGTTGCTTTATACTAGTATCTCTCTTGGACTCCTGCTCCCATTTAACTTTCGGGAAACTCCAGGTTACCCATTTATATTCAAACTTTTTCATACTCATCGTTTATTGTGAGATGCATTGCAAATACTCCTGATCCACTATCTGCTTTGCCTCAGCTAAAGACTTCTCCCTTTCTTGCTGGGTTTTTATAACCACGCTTTCGAGATATGCCTTTTCTGTTTTTACGTCAGCATCGTAGTTGGTTTTGCAGGCCCGGATGCTACTCTCTAGGGATGAAATTTCTCTTTGGAGCGTGTCTATTTGGCCAATTAGTTTACTTCGCTCTGATGCGATAAGACGGCTGAGTTGTTCTGCAGTCATCAGAAAACCGCCACTCCTATTTTTGATATCTGATTCCAATGTGTCTAGCTTGGCAAAAAGTTTGTCCAACTCGCTTAATTTGGCCTCGTACTCGCTTTTTCCTGCCTGGGCATTGCAATACTCGTAATCTGTTTCATAAGTTGCTATCCTTGCGTTTACCTGCGAACGTGTATTCTGCAGGGTAGTCTCTAAGATTGAGTCAATCTTGCTCACTAGATCGTTGTAATCTACGCTTCTTTTGGCCTCGCATTGTGCTATCAATAAGCCAGTATCCTGTTTTGTTTCCGGTACGAGGGTTGGGCTTGGTACAGGCATATTTGTACTTACGCTTTGTTGGGGAATAGTCTTGCTTGTTCCGATAGGTTTATTTGGTGTTGCGTTTGATTCCGGCCCCAGCTCTTTCTTATCTATTTCTACTGCTTCCAGTAGTTGGGCTTTCTGATTTTCTACCTTTTGCTTTATTAAATATCCCGTACTACCTACAGCTAAAATGCCCACAATAATTGCGATGAGAATTGGTATCTGAATGAATCCTTGTTGATTTTTGATAAACATATTTGTTTTTGTTAAAACACAAAGCCCCCCGCTAGCTAGGTCTTGCGACCCCATACCAGTTTCCCGGTACGGCCCGATGAAGAGTTGCTGAACGGAGGGTTCAGTATCTTCATCGGGACTTTATGCCATGCCCTGCAGAAATCTGCCGAGTTTAGGCTCCTATTCGGTTGTTATAGCAATTGTACTCTAATCAGAAAACATAGTAAATATGCTTGAATATTGAGTTTTTACTCAAACAAGCGTACTTTTGTCTTATGGATCCAGAGATAACACTAGAGCTACAACCTAGGAGAGGCGATCGGGACGATTATCTAATTAATGTTATTGGCCCAGGAGACACAAACTATGAGTTTCAACTGTCCATAACAGGAACTCTTTTGGCCATTTGGAGTGCCCGGAAAGGAAGTGAAGAAATTGCTAGGCAACTAGTGAATACCATAGTGGAGGTTGATGGTACGGCACGAGCGATGGCATCTTCTTTTTGGTTTGATAGCTATAATTCGGAGAATACCCTAAAGGGGACATGCGATAAGGTTAGAAATATTGGGACAGATCTCTTTGTTAAGGGTAGCGGGCCTTTACGCACTCTTTTAGGTGATACCTTATTTGAAAAGATAGAATCTTTGAACAAAAAGTTTATCGATACTTTCGGCTCCCCATTTGCTAGGTCATTTGATTATGCTTTTGAATATAGTAGGGCTCGAGAAGATTTAAGTAATCCACCAAGAGACCACGCCAACTTTTTATATAGAATATGCATCCTGTCGGTTATTATTGACTCGATAAGAGTTAGGCTACGAGACGAGGAGAGATCGACTGCAAGTCTGCAAGCACTCAAGAAATGGATTTCCCAAAATATCGATGCCACAAAAGCCGAAGAACTGACCGTTACATTTCAAATGATAAAAAACTTGAGAAAACAATATCCTATACATGAGCACTATGAAGAGGGTAACAATGGCGAAAGAGTTGAAAGATCGGAAATAATCAGGGCTAGAGAGTTCTTTGGCCTAAGGGATGAATATGAGCGAGACTGGAAATTGATTTTGGATAAATTTGCGGAGTCCATGGATAACTTAAGTAAATTATTATGAAAGAATTCGGATATTTTTTTAGGAAATTTAAGTATGACGTCCTGTCTGGAATAGTAGCATTGACGCTATCCTTGGTAGCCTTTCAATACGTTGATGATCCGAGGATTGCTTTGCTTTTATCGGTAATTATCATATTCGTTTTCACGACAGTCATCATATATTTGAGACATAGGGACAGGGATTTTTATTTCCTACCATTGACTAGTAGGAACGATAAGGACAACTGGATTGGTTCTGGAAGATTTGAATATGTCCGCTCTCATGGCTGTTTTATTATCACCAACGCTAGCCCCGGATACATATATGCAAAATGTTTGAACTGGAGTGAGTATAACTTTTCTTTCGACTTCAAGGCGCTAAATTTTGGTGGCGGTGATCTCGCTGGACTAGGAGTGGTAGTAAGGGCCGTTAACCTATCAAATTATGCCATGATGCAGATAGCTAGAGATGGGATAAGGCCCCACATCAGAATTAATGGCGGTTGGCATGTCCAGGGCCACCAAGAAGCCAACCTCTCTTTTAACGAGCCTTTGTCATTGGATAGGTTTTATCATTGTCGACTGACATGCGAAAACGATTCAATCAATATAAGACTATACAACCAGGGGCAAGAATTTTTTAATAGGACTTGGAATATACCTCAAGGTGGTATCGAGTTTCACTACAAAGTGACGGAGAATGCTCAACCCGTTAGAATACCTTTCCCAATTACTCTTGAGTATGGATCGATAGGATTCAGAAACTACGGAAATGAGGCGGCCATAGTCAAGAATGTTCTCGTCGAAAAACTTTAATGAAAAAAGTATTCCTAGCCTTTAGTGGCATCAGAGGAAAAGCTACTAACGGCACAAACTATTCTGGAAACACACTGTCGTGCTGGCGCTTAAACCACCCTACAGTGAGTGAATTTATTACTGCAATTAAAAAAGAGATTCCGCCACATCCAAATATCAAGGATGATTTTTATGAAACTACGGACAGTAATGCCAGTTTTGGGTTAACTGAAGCTCTGTGGGCTGATGCTCTCTGGGGAATTTTGGTCATAGATAAAAGCGGTGATTCATACACTGATCTGTTCGATAGGGCCTTGTTCTTGGCGAATATATTCTCACCGGACTTCTTGTACCCCATATTTTATATCAGCGATTTTGGTGTACATAAGGTTGGCCATACTAAGAAACTGCTAGAGAATAAGGCCCATGCACGTTTTCATAATCAGGATAAGTTTTCTCTATTTGCTACTAAAAATGCCGATGATTTTTTTGAGCTTTTGCTTGAGCCGGCCGGATACGCCTCTACATCTGCAGATAGATCTAGAAATTGGGACAGAGAGGGGTGGCGTATATTTGCGGCCAGTATCCTTTTTGACGGGTTGAAGCAGTACGACAACAGCAAGACACTGTTTTCATGGCAGAGAGAGGCGGCTGATATGAGCGCTATTTATGAAGCCTTATGTGTACCCGAAACAGGCTCAATTAAATACCGATTGCAAAAAAGGGGGCCGATTTTATTAGAACCCCTTGGCCTTGAAGAGATAGAGGATGATTTAGGTTATCTCTATAACTTAAGAAGTGATTTTGTGCATGGTTCTTTTGGTGACAGATTAAGTAAGGATAATAAGAATGGCAGTTGGGGCTGGGACGAATCAATAACCAAAGACTTTGATTTTCTAGGAAAGCAGAGCCGCATTATACGATTTTCGTTTGCCGGCTACCTAAAACTCAAAAATGAGCTGGGAACCAGATTCAATCCCCATAAGGATGTCGTGAGTATCCTAGAGAAGGCCATTCTCAATGTTCCAATTAGAAATAATTTACACGCATCGGTAAGGGAAATATACTCTCTCATGAGCCCCGTTTAGGCTTTTGTTTGCGCCCTTGGGCCTTTTTATCTTCTATTCCCTATTCTCAACTTGTGTACCTAAATACTTGAGTAACACGCAAACTTAGAGTGCATTTTGTAGGTTTGGCGTGTTTTGATACAATACCCAGAATCGGGAAAGGTAGTCTTTTAGCCGGTTCAATCTTTTTCTCGCCATCTCCACACCCTGTGATTTTGAAGTCGCTAACAGCTCAAAAGCCTTTATAGGGAGCGAATAGTTAGCGGTTCCAAAACCATTTTCGTAGTCGTAAGAGATTTTCCCGGTAAAGACCAGCTTCAAAACTAGTCTTTTATCGTTTAAGACCCCATTCTCCCACTTATCACTTGGGTTTTTGATATAAGCCAGGACAGCCTCCAAGGCGGTTTCAAAACTTATTCCCTTTATAGCAGGATTGGTGATCTGATCACTTACAATAGCCTCTTGCTTAGATAGTTCTTCAATCCTCTTTTCAAACTCCTTAGCGACTGTATCGGTTACTTTTGTGATCCTCTGTATAAGGCTTTTCTTCTCCTCAATAATAGCGGATAGCTTTTTTTCCTTCTCTGCGCTTATTTTGTTCTGATTTACCATCCGTTCTTCCCACTCTTTTAGGAATAGGGCGGTAGCGTAATCAATTACTTGATCTTTCGCTTTTGCTTTGGCAAGAAGAACGCCAAACTGACTTTCTATCAGTTCTTTTCTGATACTTTTATTCTTAATAGGACAGCCCGGCTGATTGCAACGATAATAAGGGTGTCTTTTTGTTCTGCCTCTGCTCCAACTAGCAGTAAAAGAATGCCCGCATGAAGCACAAACAACAGGTCCTCTTAAAGGAAAGTCTGGTCTAGTGTCTTTTCGAGTGAAGCATCGGGCGTTCCCATTCAGCTTGTCTTGAACTTTCTGGAATATATCAAGACTGATTATGGCTTCGTGATGTCCTTCTCTTCGAGCTACTTCCCATTCAGGATATTCAATATAGCCCGCATAAATTACTCTTAAGAGCATTCTGCTTACTGTTTCAAGATATACAGGTTTATCGTCTTGAAAATTGTTCTCCTTTAAGAACCTCTGCACATCAACTTGATCCTTAAATCTATTTGTCGCAAAACCTTCAAATGCTTCCTTAATCATGGAAGCCTTATTTGTAGGTTTAAGAAGTTTCCCATGTATTGGGTCTTTTTCTGCCTTATACCCCGGTGGTGGATAGAACGGCCAGTAGCCCGATTCGAGGCGAGCTTTTTGTTTCTGAATAACTTGCCTACGATTTGCCTTACGGTCATATTGATTTCGAGAAGCAATCATATTCTCGAAGAATTCCCCTTCAGGAGAATCATCGAAGTTGAAATTTGCACAGAGAACACCAACGCCACGCAATCTAAATGCATCCCTCAATTTCACATGAGCTATAATGTCTCTTGCTAATCTACTCAAGTCATCAAATATCACTACATACTTTCGATGAGGATGAGCGTCTATGTAATTCAAGAGAGCCATCATCGCTGGACGAAGGGTAAAGTCTCCACCACCAGTAAAACTATCCGGAAAAACACGCTCAACCTCAAACCCATTACTCTTTGCGTATTCACGACAGCGATGTTCTTGGCTATCTAAACCATGACCCTCATTCTTCTGACGCTCAGAAGAAACTCGACAATAAATTAACGCCTTAATTTGGTTCATTTTTGTCTAAAATAGTTGCTAAAACACTATCAATTATCTCCTTAATTTTAACACATAATTCGACCACTTCACATTGGCTAAAACCGACACTTATCAACACTTTTTCATGCTCCTCAACTGACTTAAACTGGCCATTTTTTTCCTTATTCAAGAACTAAGCAATGCTCTTGTCTCTAAATAGTTTTAAGCCACCGCTAACGCCATTTTATATTCCGCCCACCCATTCGCTAACCATCGCTATTCGACACAAATCAAAACGACCCTTACGGGTCGCCATCGGTTCAGCACTATTAACGAATTATTAATTTGACGAGAATCTGGGCGTTGGCAGTTTTCTAAAACATACACAGAAACAAGAAGTATAGATTGCTTGTTCTCTTACTACCGTACTGACCCGAGCCGTTTTCGACATATTGGCTCTAACTATCAAGGAGATGGAACAAGATATTGTACTTCCAATTTTTTATTTTTGGGGTACTGGTTTAGCTCTTATATAGTAGCATAAATTTTCAAAAAATTCAAGACGGTTAAACACAGGGTATTTACTGGGTTTTTGAGGGATTGAATAGCACGACCTAATTTTTGACAAAACCCCTCTTAAAATCGATTATAGAGCGTTTTTTGAAAAATCATTAAAAATCCTAAATTCTTGTCAAGTTTTAGTCTAAATAACTCAGAAAATATGAGGGTTTTTACAAATCCCGAATCGGGGCAAATGTGTTGTAATATGTCTTGGGTCGGGGTGCCTGGATATAGGATCTTTGTGGATTGAGCCAATCTAGTCTTGTTTATCTGGTTAAACATCCTATAATGAAGTCGACAATTTGACTTAGCCTAACCCCAGTAGTCTCTACTGGGCATGGCAATAAACCCACGTTGATACTGAACCGGTCGTTCAGCTCCATCAACGTGGTCTATATCCGAAAAGGTATAGGAGGGCGAAAGCTCTCGGCTAGCGGCCGGCTTTGTGTTTTATGGAAAACGATAGTAAACAACCCGGATATAAATTTACCAGGACTAAATGGGCATGGACACTTATTATTGGCTTGTTTGTGGTGTGCATATTTTTATTTCAGGCTTGGCAAAGTAAACAACAAGAACTTGAAAATCGCATCCTTCAAGAAACTTTTGAGCGTGCTAGAATTGAAAACTTATACCGCCAAGAACAACAAACACAGTGGTTTGAACAGCAACGGCAAGCTCAACAATTGCAGGATCTACAAAACAGTTTAAATAATGATAGACAGCAAAGGGAGAATATTATGATTTGCCTCGATGAATTTGTTCCTGATGGTAGGGGTGGCTGTACGCGTCTTCGGTAACATTGTTAGAGTCAGAGTTTGGTGAATGGGAATTAATAATATGGGAGAAGAACAACAACAAAACAATCGGCCCAAATGGAAAGATAGATACAAAGAACTTTTCCCTGAAATAGGAAGATTGCAGGTCTATAACGACAAGATATCGTCTGGGGAAAAACTAGAACCCCTCGGACCTCTCTTGGAAGAATTTATGGAAACTGTCTACAACGAAGGGTTTCATGATGGCAAACAAAGTAATAATACGGAAAATGATGAGGGCAGTCCTAAAATATAAATTCCACATTCTCTGCATCCTATTTTTTGCTGGAATTGGCTATTTTATTCCTATTCAAAGCGACGATCACAATGACCTCGCGGAAGATGACTTTATATGTCCGGAGGAAGATGTAGATGTAAATTTTACCCTTGCTTATATGTCTAAGGTAGACGTGGAAGGTGTCTTGAGCATAATAGACTTTCTCCAATCTCAAGGGTGCGACATTGCCCTGCAGAAAATACAGGCAAGAATGTCAGCAGACATAGAATCTGGCACCTATCCAGGTTCACGACCCTAAAAACAGGGTGAGATGATATGTCAGACAATAGCTTCTAAGCACTCAAAAAGCTTCTTCCTCGTTCTTAAAATGCCCCAGGACGACAAAAAACACCATAACGGGGCAATATCTACATAATTAATCTCCGGAGGGGTTTATAAAGGATTAAAACGTACGCACAGATAACCTTTTAAAAGGCCGGATAAAGCAATATACTTAACTCGTGCAACTTACGCCTCAAAGTATCCGCAAGACATTCGTCAGATTACAGCCCCGAAAGACATGGTCTTTTCGCGATGTGAAGCGAGGAGAGATGAATGCCCACACTCATGGCTATCACCGATACCCTGCCAAATTTATCCCCCAAATCGTACAACAGCTCATAAAGTCATTCGCACCCAAAGGTAAAGAAATAATCTGTGATCCGTTTGGGGGTTGTGGCACGACTTTAGTTGAGGCAAAGATTTCTGGACGCAAGAGCATCGGTTTTGACATAAATCCGATTGCTAAATTGATCACTCAGGTCAAGGTTACACCTATTAGTCCTAAGCTTCTGGAAAAGTATCGAGCAGAGTTTCTTAAAGATCACGATAGGATGAAGGGTAAAATATCCCATCATCATCCGAGAATTAATTACTGGTTTGATTCAAGAACGACTAAGAAATTAGATAGAATCTATCTAAGTATCAAGAAGATAAAGAACCCCGAAATAAAGAGGTTTTTCCTTTGTGCTTTTTCTCATAATCTTAAGAATTCTTCACGATGGTTGATGAAGAGTATCAAGCCTCAGGTTGATCCGGACAAGGTTGCCTCCAATCCAAAGGAGTCTTTCCTGCGCCATCTTGATTCTATGATGAGAAAGAACCAAGATTTTTACGCCGAGCTGGCAAATTCCAAACGATTAAAAATCCCTGCGACAATGTATCGTAGAGATTCTACACAGCCACTCCCCCTCAAGAATAATTCAATAGACTTAATTATAACTTCCCCTCCATACGTAACCTCTTATGAGTACGCCGATTTACATCAGCTTTCCCTCCTATGGTTCGGAGATGATCCAAACCAATTTAAGAAATGGTATCAGTTTAGCAATAAGTTTAATGATTTTCGTAGTCAATTCATTGGCACTAGCTACAAACAATCAAAAGGGAAATTTTTTGACAGCACAATTGCAGAAAATATCGTGGGGACACTTGAACATATTGACCGACCACTAGCTACGGATGTTACAAACTACTTCTCCGATATGAGAAAGGTTTTTGGAGAAATGTATCGCATATTGAAACCGGGGGGTAAAGCATGTGTAATTATTGGAAATACAAGCTTACGCGATACTCATATTCTGAATGCTGAGGTTGCTACGGAACAAATGAGCAATCTTGGTTTCCATAAAGTTGATTTCATCAAACGAGAGGTCTTAAATAAGATGATAACCCCTTGGCGTGATAGTAGTACCGGAAAGTTCACCGGCCTGGACAATCCAGCCAAAAAGAGAGTATATGAACATGAATATGTAATAGTAATGGAAAAATGAATCGATGTTCGACATCAAGGAAATAAAGAAGAAGTCGGCCAAACACACACGTTATCGTCGTCAGTTAGAGCGTATTACTGCCAAAAATAGCTATACTCAAAATATTGAGCGAGCCGTAGATGGATCAGTAAAAAACATTGAAGAAAAATGTCGCTCTTTTGTCATATACGGAGAGCCTCAAAGTGGCAAGACAGAGATGATGATAGCACTAACAGCCCGACTTTTAGATGAGGGTTTCAGAATCGTCATAGTGCTATTGAACGATAGTGTTCAACTTCTTAATCAAAACCTAGAAAGATTTAGAAGGTCTGGAATCGATCCAGCCCCAAAGAATTTCAGCGAGATACTTGATCCTGTAGTTACCATCGAAGATAATGAGTGGGTAATCTTCTGCAAGAAGAATTCAAGCGACCTTCAAAAACTGATTCAAAAGATAGGTAACGTTGATAATAAAGTAGTAATTGATGATGAGGCTGATTATGCTACTCCGAATTCTAAGGTCAATAAAGGGGAGAAGACAAAAATAAATGAACTCATCGAAACACTTCTCGGCAGAAACGGTGTTTACATTGGTGTTACGGCTACTCCTGCTCGCCTTGATCTAAATAATACTTTTAGGAACGAAAATGAACGATGGGTAGATTTTCCTCCTCATCCCCTATATAAAGGGCAAGAAACATTTTTTCCTACATCTTTAGATACAGGATTAGAATTCACCCTTGAGCTTCTTCCCGACTTGGAAGATGCCCCGAAGTATCTTAGGGAAGCGTTGTTTAGTTTCTTAGTAAACGTGGCTCACTTGAATCTCAGGATTAATCTGGATGGGGAGAAAAACTACTGCATTTTAATCCACACAAGCGGTAAACGTGCCGATCATAGCAATGATTATGTTGAAGTGGTCAAAACTTTCAATATTTTAAACAAAGAAGATGATGAAAAGTTTGAAAGATATTACAGCCGTATTTGGGAAATTGCAAAAACCAAATATTCCGGAGAAGAAGACGATATAGCGAAATATATCTTTGACCACAGAAATCGTAATACCATTGTTGTTATGAATAGCGATACCGATAAGAGCGTTGTGGATTACAATAGCGCTACCAATCCATCAACACTCTTCACGGTCGCCATCGGAGGTAATATCGTTTCCCGAGGAGTAACTTTCGATAATCTACTCTCTATGTTTTTCACTCGTGATGTTAAACATAAGATTCAGCAAGATACATACATACAACGAGCGAGAATGTTTGGTTCACGAGGAATGTACCTATCATTTTTTGAGTTGCATATCCCAGAGCATCTATATCTTGATTGGCATAAATGCTTCGTATTTCACCGGTTATCTCTTGATTCTATACGATCAGGAAATGGCTCGCCTGTTTGGCTTGAAGATACCCGGGTATCTGCTGTTTCTCCGGGAAGTATTGATAAGACTACCGTTGCATTTGATAGTGGCGAGATGAGCTTTGAAATCTTTGACTATGATAGTCATATCGAAAAACTCATTACTAGTAGCGGGAAAAATATTGATAAGCTAAAAGCTTTGGCACAGATGTTAGGCAAAAAGAAGTTACCTGACTTTCTCTTGAAATATATTGAACATTTCAGCCCCAATGGAGATAGATCAATCGCTATTCATCCAACAGGCTCAATGGCTGGGTATAAAGATGCCGATCAAGAGAGAATCCAGCGCGCAAGAGGTTTCATTGGAAACCGAGAATTAGAAAAGGATAAATATCCCGATACCATTCATCACTTCAAAATCCTTCATAACGCACAAAATAAGGCTCGTATATTCTATAAATACGAGGGTAGTATTAAATTCCTAAAGAATCTTCGCAAAAAATCATAATGATTAAAGAGTTTGAGTTTTATCACGGAATTGTTTTTGCACGGATGCTACATGCTACTAAGCAAAAACTTTCCATTGAGCCGTATCCTACTTCGGACAATGCCTCTTATATTATTAATAACAAAGTGGGAATCTATATAAAGTTCAGGAGAAGTAGATTATCTCCATGGAGTTTCTCTCTTAAGCAAAGGCATCAGGATGAGATATTAGATATGAAAAATAAGATTGGAGAGGTATTTCTACTCTTAGTTTGCAATGATGATGGTATAGTAACTCTAAGCTTTGATGAGCTAAAACAAATCTTAAATGAAACACACGAACCAGTTGAATGGATACGAGTTTATCGGCGTAAACGGGAGATGTATTCTGTGAGTGGTTCTGATGGTGAATTGGAATTTAAAGTCGGCGGAGATGAATTTCCTAAAAAGATACTCACAGCTCCAGTATTTAAGAAATCACCCGATGAGATATCGGATTTGAAAAGTAAAGTATTCAGTTGGTTTGATTAGGGGATAACCCCACCCTCTAGAATGGGCTAAAGACGATTTTGGTACAGGAGCTACTTTGCTATAATGCTTCTTCTTCATAACTCAACGAGGACAGGGTTCTATTAAGAGCATGTGCCTCCCTTAGTAGATCATTAATAAGATATCTTCTACTCTTTTGCTTCACTTTCTAAGCTTTTTATGAGATTGTAAGCCCCGAGGATGTGATCCTCTATAGCGTTCCAACTGTTTTTGACCATCTCCACATCGTTAGTATTTTCAGTTGCAAGCTCCTCAAAAAGCCTCGGGGCATGCAGCACTTCGCTAGAAGTAAAACAGTGATATAATTTAGTAACATATGCGAGCAAAAAGATTAACTTTCGGCGATAAAGTTCTAAAATTTCATAAAACCATTGCTCTGCCTCGCACCTATTCTCGTAGGATCAAGATTATTTACCCGCACGGCAACGCAGGAGTTTTGAGGCATACAAAGAAGTTTCTTAATAAGTTTTTTCAAGATAAAAAAAAGCGTACTTTCGTTTTCGGAATAAACCCCGGAAGATTTGGGTCCGGCGTTACCGGTATCCCGTTTACTGACCCCGTGGCGCTTCAGGACTTTTGCGGAATCCCCAATATCCTCGAAAAACGCCGGGAACTTTCTTCTCAATTCATATATCAATTTATAGAACTTTGGGGCGGTGCTTACGTTTTCTATAAGCAATTTTTTCTGACCGCAGTTTCACCCATCGGCTTTATACGAGACGGCACTAATTACAACTACTACGATGATCCGAAACTATTCTCCGCATTGCGGCCGTT
>CAYHKS010000010.1:0-15181 GCA_964357345.1 uncultured Candidatus Saccharibacteria bacterium
TGCATCAGAGTATTCTATCAAATTAAACCCGCCCCTGTGCGTAAGAAATGAAGAGAAGCCCTGCCCCCACGATGCAAATGAAACCAAGGAGAAATTTAAAGAAAGTCTTATCAAAATACCTCATCCCTCAATTATACACGAGCCAACCCCTCCTTCCTCCCCTCAATCTAACCCCAACTCCAACCCGTACCCAAATCCCGCTCAAATTCCAAAATCCCCAATGTTTTGCCAAGCCCTCCCCTTGGCAGGAATAAGGGTTTTTAGCGATTCCGCCTAGCTCTCCCTTTTTATAGAATAACAAACTAAATCCACGAGTGGCCAAAACTCAAAGTTTTTATTCCATAGACAATTAAAAGAGTGACTAGAACCACAACAACCAAAAGAATTTTTTTCATAAATAAATTATAACTTGCTTTTTAACCACCCCCACCATTTTCTGAGTATAGACTTAATTGGGCTGGTAAATGACTGGAGGGTCAAGGCTTCATTGTTACCACGATATATCTTAGTAGTAACAGGACTGGAAGATGCCTCTGCTTCTATTTTATTTTTTGGTGTTAAATTTTTTTTGACTGTAGCGGCAACTGCAAACTGAGGATTAGCTTGAACTTGAACCACTTCTGTCGTAATTCTTCTAGTGCTAGATTTGCTAGTGGGTAGAGTGAGCACTGGTTTTGGTTTATCTTTCCCAGTCCCCTCTAAAAATCCTTGGGTAGTGACTGAAGGAGTCCCGGACAATTCTGCAACACCATCTCCATCATTGTCGATACTAATATGCGTTGGTGGGGCTGAGATAATAGGAAACTGAACTTTTGTGTTTGATGAAAGTGGAACGTCGTTGAACAAAGTGGTCGTGGTCACATCTCCATTAATCATGGTTTCAACGCGCACATCAAACGAACCATCCCCAGTCGCTTGACCTTGGACTGAATAACTAACTCCATCAGGAAGAAAAGCGAACTTATTGTCTTCTAATACTTCATAAGCCACACCCGGAATATTGTTCTCAATGTCTCCATTTGCATTCGGCCCAGCGTGATTACCAGATGGATCGTAGATATCAAGAGTTATAGGACTATGAAAACTTACCAATTGACCATTTGGGATAGTACAACCGTTCGAACTGATTGCAAGATTAGGATAAGGCGATATATCGAAATTTTGTGTGCTTGTAGAAAGAAGGCTTGCTACCAGCTCTTTAACTCCAGAAGTACTCGGAAGTACCGCATGCTGAGCTCCCTTAACATAATAAGTTTTTATTGAGGGAATGGCTTCTGCACTCTTGAGAGGCACCGTGCCATCACCATTTATCATTTTAATATTGTAGTTGTAGTGACTTCCTTGCTGATCCAAAACAAAAATTTGACCAATTGTAGGGGTGCCACACCCAACAATATTGTATGTGGCGACACCATAGGTTGCAGGATCAAGATTATCAACTTCATTGTGGAATGCTTCTGCCCTATCAACTAGCAAACTGTTTCTACCACTATCCTTTAAATACTGTTTTGTGTCATCAAAGGTGAGCCTCTGGTTATTGTTGACCCCATCAAATACATAATATTTATAATTATTGTCAGTTGTATCAAAATAATTACTACTTGGCAGCAATTCGTACACTGAAGGCATGTTTTGAGAAATACTCTTCATTCTATCTTGATTAAGGCTGAGAAGACTGAAGAAACGTTGAACGCCTAAATTATCACCAAACATTAACACCTTAAATGAAGACGGGGCACCGATGTGAGGAGTAGCAATATCAATTAACTTATTCACACTATTATTCCCAAACTCTTCAAGATATTTTTTTGCAACCAAACCACCCATGCTGTGAACGATTAGGTCAACTTGCGTTGCTCCAGTGTTCAATTTTATTTGATCAATTTTATCCCTTAATTTTGAAGCAGTCTGTAGAACATCAACTCTCCAATCATAGGGCAACACAAACATATCCATATTCTCTGTATATCCCTTATTAGACAACTCTGAAATAAGTAGATCAAAGTAGTGGGAGCCGTTGAGCTCTCTCAATATATCCCCTGGAATAATTGAGGTGGAATTAGCCACACCGTTGCTATCCATTTCTAATACGTCCAAAAAACTATCTGACATTGATAAAGCAATTTTTATCGGATTCACCCAAACTACACTAGAAGTTCCATCATGTAATTGAGTACCCATAATCCCTGGCACAATTATCACAGGATTAGGGAGACCGGGATCTCGACCAATCCAAGGAGTGTAGAGTACATTTTGAGTTACAGAATCACCCATTCCAGTTGGAGTCGATGTCGATACATTTCTTGGTCCACTTGGATCTCCCCACCAGCTATTACGAGCATCTATAGTTGTAGAAGCAGTCTGATTGTCGATCGCGAGTCCAAGATTGCCATGGAAGTTATTGTCTGAAGTAGAAACTGTGCCCCCCTTGAGTTGTATTCCAATACTTTGATTTGTAAGCTCACTGTAAGAAATAGTGGTACTTCCAGCATCCTGAAATAAAGCGATACCGAAATTATTTCCTATGAACGAATTAGTTATATTCAAACTAGCTCCCCTGTTATATATAGTTGCCGCCACTCCAGGCATGTACTCTCCATTAAAATTAAACCCTCCATATCTTATGATTGCGTTGTCGATATGAACATTTGAGCCGTTCTCAAGAAAAAAGGCCTCCCAATCTCTGGCAGCAGGCAAAGAACTAGAGCCATCAGCATTCGTGTCTCCGCCAACCGTATCATCCGATATCGAAGTAAAATAAATTTTAGATTGAGATGTACCTCTCGCAATAAGAATTCCACGAACATCAATTGAACCGGAGTTTACGCTGTTCCCAAATTTAATAATTGTGCCTGGATCGATATTTAATGTATTTCCTTGAAGGATAGTAAGATAACCACCTTCGACTATTGTCGGTAAATCTCTGCTGTGTATGGTGGCTCCATCCCTTGGCGCCCCTGCTACTTGGAAACCTCTATGAGACAAGTCATTGCTTGTGTTATTCTCGTGAATAAAATCTGCTCCTCCAAAGATAAGGGCTGTTCTTCCATTTCCAACAAAATGATTGCCCTCTAGATCAAGCCTGTCTGATGGCTGATAAAGTAACCCGTATCCAGAATTGTTCTGAAATATTGTGCTCGTGATTGTACTTGTGCCAGATACAACATTAATCCCGTTTGTAGTATTGGCTATGACAGAATTACTAACCGTGAGATTGCCACTCTTGTTATATATCCCTGTAAGGTGATCATGTATTGAGGAGTGATCAATATTTAAATCTCCTCCATTATTTTCAATACCTACGTATTCTCCAGAATTAAATCCTCCATATCCAGCATAAGCGACGTGTACATGATCCAAATTTCCAGTCGATCCTGCTTCAAAATATAGCCCTTGCCAACCACCAATACCCGGCAACGTAGAGGTTGCGTCATTATTAGTATCACCTCCAACTGAATCATCTGCGAGAGAAGTAAAAATGATGGGAGAGCCTAATGTTCCTTGTGCGACAAGGGATCCATATATAGTGGGAACTGATTGGGCCGACACTCTACCTTTGATGATTGTCCCCGCCTCAATCGTGAGAGTTGTACCAGAAGCCACTCTAAAACTACTATCTATGAGGTACACACCGCCAGTAGGTGACCATGATGTGTCCGTCATAATAGGCATGTCAACGACTGTGTCGGCAAGCGCGATCGAGGGAAACAAAAACAGAGCCAACAACAGCTTTTTCATTTAAATCCAAAAAATCTCTTAACTGTACCAAACCAGTTATTTCTAATCTGTTTTGTTTGTGTAGAAGAAGCGGTTACCGTGGCGTTATCGAAAGCCAAGTTCACACTTGAAAGCCCTTCCGTAGTTAGGGCAGAAGTCTCAATTTTAGATCCTTGGGCCTTTTTTAACTCCATTTGCTTTATCTGAAGAGCTAATATTTGGTCATAAATCTTTAGAATTTTATCTTCATCTTCTTTTGATCTAATCGATAAGACTACATTCTTTGCGTTGTTTTGAGATTCATTCTTTGAAAGAACAGTTAACGTCGCGACACTAATCGGAGAAAGATTCGTTATGTTTTTAGGAAAAGATATTTTCTGGCCAGCTTTAATTATTGTATCTTCAGGAAAAACGAAAGATTTCCCATCTGCAATTATTGCTCGTCCATAAAGATTCACTTCACTCTTGCCGTTGTTTGATATCTCAATCCGATCAGGAGACACATGAGTAACTGCTAGGTTGTCGGGCATAATCCTTACATTGACTCTTGCAACTGCTCGACTCCCAAAGGTGGACGCATTGAGAACCGCCACATAATCTCCAGCGTAAGAGTAAGCGTGTGTGGTCATTTTTCCATAAGCAATGTCCCCATCACCAAATGACCACGTAAAACTGACTCTAGGAGAATCGTCTAAATTGGATGATGCGACAAATTCAATAGGTGTTCCGACTGTCCCAAGCCTTTCCCTACCAGCTCCAACTTTAAATTCAAGATCTGGTTCGTCATTTGATAGAGGAATAGAACTATAATGTGCTGACGTCCCACCACTTGAGTTTGTAACGGTAGTACTTTGTTGTGTTCCACTCGTTCCAGACGATTGATCTGGATTAGATGTTGTAGCAATATTCCCCACAATAATATTTTGACTAGCATTCCATTGAGTTCCACTACTTCTACCTGTCGCATTTACGGTGATAACAAATTGCCCTTCAGCAAGATCTCTATAATAAAAAGTTCGATTGGAAGTGTTGGTACTCATCGTCTTCGTCACCGCATTTCCTGTGGAACTCAAAAATTCTCCTGTAGGTGACGAAGATACAAATTGAAGATCAATTGTCTCAGGCGTTTTGTACAAAGCTCCCGAAGAATCCTGGGTCTGGATTGTAAGCGGGCCCGAAATCTCATTTGGATTAATTGTTTGAGCTTCAGTAGTAAACACTATGTTTGCCACCTGCGCCTGCGAAAAAATTGGAGTTAGGAGAAGAACACTTACCAATAAGATTCCACTCCTATCGAAAAAACTCATTCATTTAGTATAAATACCTAATTCGTTAGGAGCGAAGACGAAAGGTTTACAACCTGTGGATATCCTCTGGATAACTGCTTTAGCCCTTATCCTGCCAAGGCCGGGCCTTGGCAAAGTTAGCCATATTTTGGGATTAGCTACTGATCAAAGAAGTTCAACCAGTCGTATAGGTACTCTTCAAAGCTATTCACACCCGTGAAATACTCGGGAAATTCAGACTTTATAAGAATATTCGCCTCATCCCTCTCCTTTCCAACGTAGTCTCCAAAACTAGAGTGAAGATACTTCTCAAGAAAATTCTTTGCTGACTTTGTGTCAATCTTTTTACTTTTCCACTCCGGATCTAGGATTTTAAGCGGGTTTAGGTGTATATAAGCGAACAAATACTTAAGATATTCATCTGTGTTTGCATGTGTCGCCTTAAATTCGGACTCAAATAAAGCCCCTGTCCTTTGATATTTTTTATTAAAGTATGATGAGTAGGCAGTTAATAATTTGCTCATAAATTTTACTATTCCTCCTTCCGTGACCTCTTTTAAGAGAAGGTGGAAATGATTGCCCATGAGACAATACGCCCCAATAGAAACTAGTTTTTCTCCCATATCTAGATCAGCGAGTGATATGTCCTTATAGTCTCTGAAAACTACCGGTCGGCTTCCATTGCAAAGAAAAAGAAGCTTAACAAATCTCTTATTATCATTTTCATCAAGAAATACAGCCCTTTTATCAACCCCACGACTATATACGTGGTAAAACTCACCAAGTGAAAAAGCAAATCTGCGTACAGGCATAAAAACATTATATCTAGAAACCCTTATTCCTACCAAGGCCGGGCCTTGGCAAAGTTAGCCATATTTTGAGACAAACAAAAACACCCCGTATGGGGATGTTTTTGTGTCCGAGGCCGTGATCCCGAACCATCGCTTTCGCGAGCTACGGGACAGGGCCCAGAGACTCATCTACTAGCCGAAGCTAGTGAGATGTATCTTCCTAAACCGATTAGGGTTAAGGGAAGGAAACGTCAACAGTTCTCCAGTCAGAATCACCAGACATGAAGGTAGTGGTTTGAGCTGCAGTCGAGCTGTCCTGGGCGACCCATTGAACACCTTCGAATTGTACAGAGTAAACGCTACCAGCTGTTAGACCGAGACCGGCAGCTGTTCTACCGAGAATCTGGAATGTTACTGGAATAGTGACAGAAGAACCTTCAGACAACAGACAACTGTTTGTTCCGTTGCTTACGCAGACAGAATCAATGTTGTATGAGGTTGAGGTAGCTGACGATGAAAGACTTGCATCGTGAGAACCGTTTCGGTAAACCTTGAACGAAGCTGTGGAGCTTGCGAACAATGGAGTACCAGAAGCAACAGTTCCAAGAAGTAGAGCTCCACCTCTAGCTGTAACCTTCACATTGAAGGTTGCAGTCAAAGATGAGGTGCTCGTAAGTCCTGCAGCAGGAGCTCCTTGAGGAACACCACTAGTCGTGATGGACTTAGAGATGAGGCTAACCTCTGGTCCTCTAGTCCTAACTGTAACGGTGTTACCAGTTGCAGAACCAGACTCTGTGATGCCATCGCCGAGAGAGTTCTCTGCGGTTACATCAGCAGTGTCGATATCAGCCAAGAAGGTAGTTGCTGCAGTACCTGCATCAACGAGATCCATGGTGACACGAAGAGTCTTGGTAGTGTCCTTTGCAACAACGTAATCGATATCATCGAAGGTTGCACTCATAGCCGTGAGACTTGTACCAGCAACAGAAGCTGAATCAACAACTGTGCTTCCATCCATGAGGTAAGCGACAGTTCCTGAAGCTGTTGAAGTTGTACCACCACGAGTAAGGTCAACTACAAGATCGGTGATAGTGACGGCGTCCTTGTTAGCCTTGAAGTCAACCTTCAAGAGCTCAAGAGCGTCTATCTCATCTTCGTCTGTGCCAGTAGTTGCAATAACTTGCGAGTTATCAGGTGTTCCACTGTTGGTGGAAACATCCAATGTCGCAGTTGAAGCTACTTCAGCCTCTGAAGTGAAGTTTCGAGAGAAGCCTGAAGCAGGAGAGTACTGGTCTATACCAGCACCGTCGATACCTCGAACACCGTTAGCAGGAACTGTGATAGTCCATGTATCAGCGTCGAAAGCCGAATCCCAAGTACCTCTTGCATCAAGAGCAATGGTAAGAACTCTGATTGTGTCTCTAGGAACAACAAAGTTAACACCAGAAAGCGTGATGAAGCGATCAGTACCATCCTCAACTACAGTAGAGTTGCTGACATCCATAGATACAAGAACGGAAGAACCATTCTTGACATAGATTTTTCCTGCAATCTTTCTGTAGAGATCGGAATCACTGTTAACTCCGCCAGACTCATCAAGATCGAGCTTGATTCTCTCGACTCTGATGTCGGAGGTCTTAGACTCGAGCTTGATACCCAAGACATCTCTATTCGTGTCTGCTTCGTACAGCTTAGCTGAGGAAGGAGTTGGGTAAAGAGATGCGGTCAAAGTACCCTCAACGCCAGGAGTGGTGATAACACCTCCGCCTGGTGTACTTGGTGTACCCGGTGTACTTGGTGTACCCGGTGTGCCAGCGAATTTAGCCCTTGAAAGAGGACCAAAGTAGCCAGTAGATGGAAGACTCATTGCAGCTTGCCACTTTGCTACAGCAGCTTTCGTGAGAGAGCCGAAGTAACCTGGCATAACGCCTGCAGGCATGACTAAGTAGCCACCTGCTACAAGTGCATTCTGAAGTGCAACGACTTGAGAGCCAGTAGATCCAACTGTGAGGTCGGATGTGATGACTGCGGAAGACGAAACGCCACCTGACAAAGCTTGAAGCTGTGCCATAAGGGTAGCGATCTGTGCCTGGAGTTCAGCAATTGTTTGTGCGCCAGCTGGAGCGGCAAAGCCGACCAACATAGATGCACCTGCTGCGAAACCAGCGAGTCGTGCGATTGATTTACTATTCATTTATTAATTTATTTTCTTCTAATTGCGTCCCGTGTCCCTGATTATTCTAATTGATGCTCAGGTAGCGGAACGTTTGCTAATTGCCGACGACGGATAAGCCTTCGTCGGCAAGCCCCGCCAATGGCGGGACTACCTAATAATGTTCACCTAATCAATTATATAGAACCTAACCCTATATAGCTAATCCTCTGTGGATAACTAGCCCCAATTATATGCATTTTAGGCTAAATTGCAAGAGAATACCGACTCCACCTCTTCTCCCCCTCTTTCTTTAGAATTCCGGCTTTAACTAAGGACAAAAGCTCTCTTTGGATAGTTTTCTCACTAACCCCCTCTATAAGAGGTGAGACGTCCCTTACCATGATTTCTTTCTTCCTTTTCAAAAGATTGAGGATGGTACTTTGACGACCATTTTTTTTGACAGCCACTAAACCACTTTTGTTTTCTGTTCTAGATTTAACTTCTCGAGAAATTTTGTCCTTTATAGAGGGTTGTTCGATGTTTTTTGGGGCGGGAGGGGCAAGGGAAACAAAGTTTTCCTTCTCCTCTAATTTATTAAATATCTCACCTAGAGATTGCCCTTGAGAAAGCAGTAAGGAAAACTGATGAAAGATAATATCGTAGTTCATGTCCGAAATAAGGCCCGCGTTTCTACCTACAGTGAGAAGACTGTTAATTTCTTGAACAAGACTCCTGTTTCCCCCATCATGGACGAGCCTGCCACCAAGCTCACGGAGACGCCACTTCATGGGTTCGAGGTCGCCAAAGAAGCTCGTTAACAGGTAGAGGGCGCTGGCGAGTTTTTCTGTCCTTTTGGCTTCAATATTCATGTCTTTTAGATTCTTGTCCATTATATCATGGAATGTCCTTTATTGCAAGATGTTCAAGTATAGGACATCAAAGGGACAAGAATCAATAGTTTCAGCAATAGACAAGTGCCAGAAAATGGTGTCCAGATTACCCTTCTAACTATGTGTTACAATATTCAATATCTCGTTAATTTGATGGCTAAAAAAGACAAGAAACAGAGACGAAATCGAGAGGAATCAGGTTCCATTCTTAGTTCCATATCAAAAGAGACCTTAAATGCCATCCTTGGAGTGGGGTTCCTTGTCTTAACCATCCTCCTTGTTTTGGCAGCTCTTGGTATTGGCGGGCCAGTGGGTGACCTCGCATATAGAGGACTGTCTTACCTCTTCGGTATTGGTTACTACCTTGTGCCTTTTGTCTTCCTAATGCTCTCGGTTTCATTTTTTCGCTCCCATGAGAACAGTTTTGCTCTGCCTCAAGTGGTTGGCTCAACAATTTTCTTTCTCTCCTCGCTTGCGATGGTCGGAGTGTTGGCTCCAACTAGGGGAGGGATCATCGGTGGAGTGATTGCCAAACCCCTACTCTCTCTCTTTGCGATTTATCTCTCCCTCATCATTTTAGTAGCTCTAATGGTCATTGCTCTTCTTTTGACTTTTGATACCGCGATAAAGATTGATTTGCTTTCGCTTGTGAGAAGACTTTTTAGCAGAAGTAAAAAAATCGGTAGTGAGGAATTACTTCCTGTAGAAAATGCCGCTGTAACTGAAGCAATGGCCAGAGTTACCAAAACCGAAGTAGAAGAAGCCTTGGCAGAAGAGCCTGTGGTAAAAAACATGGGGAAGGGAGATGAGGCGGATAGCTTTGCCCCCCTTTCCATAAAACACTCAAACAAAGCTTGGACGCCTCCCCCACTCTCTCTTCTTGATAGGGACCGAGGAAAGCCGGGAGTTGGTGATATCAAAGCCAATGCAAATATTATCAAACGAACTCTTCAGAACTTCGGCATCATTGTTGAAATGGATGAGATATCTATCGGTCCTTCTGTCACTCGTTACGCATTGAAACCTGCAGAGGGCGTGAAGCTCTCAAGAATTTTAGGATTGCAAACAAATTTGGAACTGGCTTTGGCTGCTCACCCTGTCCGCATCGAAGCACCTATACCAGGAAAATCTTTGGTGGGAATTGAGGTCCCAAATACTGCCAAGACAACTATCGGCCTTGGTTCAATTTTATCTGAACGGGAATACATCGAGAGTAACAAACCACTCTTGGTTGCGATGGGTAAGGACGTTGCTGGATTTGCTCATTTTGCCAATATTGGAAAAATGCCCCACGCTCTCATCGCAGGCGCCACCGGGTCGGGAAAATCTGTGACCATTCACTCCATCATTACCTCTCTCCTCTTTAGAAACCCTCCAGAGAATTTGAAATTCATTATGATTGACCCGAAACGTGTAGAACTGACAATGTACAACAAGATCCCCCACTTACTCACTCCGGTCATTACTGATGCAAAGAAAGCAATACTGGCTCTCAAGTGGGCCTCAAAAGAAATGGAGAGACGCTACGAAATTCTTGAGAAGGAAACTGTTCGCGATATAGATTCGTACCACAAAAAGATGCAGGAGAGTCTGACGATGCCTTTTATCATCGTAATAATTGATGAACTTGCGGATCTCATGCAAGCCTACCCAAGAGAGCTTGAGAGTGCTGTGGTCCGCTTGGCTCAAATGTCTCGAGCGGTTGGTATTCATCTTCTTCTCTCAACTCAAAGGCCTAGTGTCAACATCATCACAGGGCTCATCAAAGCCAATATCCCCTCTCGTATCGCTCTCCAAGTGTCATCACAAATCGACTCGCGTACTATCCTTGATGCCCCAGGGGCAGAAAAACTCTTAGGAGCTGGAGACATGCTTTATCAATCTGGCGACATGAGCAAGCCTGTCCGACTACAATCATCTTACATATCTGAAAACGAGGTGAAGAAAGTAGTGAAGTTCTTGGTAGATAACTACGCAGATGAACTAAATGAAGAAATTAGTTTAACTGGAGAAACTACTTCTAACACAATCTTTAGTGCCACTCTTGATGAGAGCGACCCCGGGGATGATGACGAGCTGTACGAAGAAGCAAGAGAGATAGTAACGCATGCGGGCAAAGCCTCGACCTCATACCTTCAAAGAAAGCTCCGCATTGGCTATGCTCGCGCCGCCCGACTTATAGATATCCTCGAGGAAAAGGGTGTCGTCGGCCCTGGCTCAGGAGCCAAACCCAGAGAAGTTATTGGCTTCACCTCAACAGGTGAAGTAGAGGGGTTCGGCCAAGAGGAGGAGGTGCGATGAAGAAATATATCGCAGTAACGTTTTTTGCTCTCCTCATAGCCTATGCTCTTTTCCAAGGCCGATACCTAATACTGGGGCCGAAGGTCGTAATTGACTCCCCCGTCCAAGATAGCTTAGTGGATGAGGGAGTGCTTATGGTGATAGGTGAGGCTAAAAATGTAGCCTATCTCTCACTTGATGACAGGCAAATCTATACAGACACTAATGGCCGTTTTGAGGAAAAATTGATAGCTCACAAAGGAATCAATATAATAAAGCTTGAGGCTAGAGACCGTTTTGGAAGAAAGGAGGAGTTCTTAACGCGAGTGTATGTAAAATAAATTTAAAATAAATATGGCAAAAATCAAAAAAGAAATGAGGAAGGGGGTTGATGAAAATCATTCAAAGAATGTTGATGATGCCATAGACGCTATCAGAACAAAGTTTGGTGAGGAAGCTATTATGAAATTGGGTGATAAACCTAAGGTTGGCATTGATGCTATCTCCACTGGTTCTATCGGTCTTGATGCTGCTCTTGGTGTAGGAGGTTTACCACGTGGGAGGATTATAGAAATTTTTGGGCCAGAATCTTCGGGTAAAACTACTCTTTCTCTCCATGTCATTGCCGAGGCACAAAAGTTGGGTGGACTCTGTGCCTTCATCGACGCGGAACACGCGATGGATCCAGATTACACCGCTCGACTTGGAGTCAAGACTCAAGACCTTCTTATCTCTCAACCAGACACAGGTGAGCAAGCTTTGGAAATTGTGGAATCATTAGTCCGTTCCGGGAAAATGGATGTGATAGTCATAGACTCCGTGGCCGCTCTTACTCCTAAAGACGAAATTGAGGGAGAGATGGGAGCGTACCACGTAGGCAAACAAGCTCGTCTCATGAGCCAAGCTCTTCGCAAATTGACAGCCATTGTCGCTAAATCAAAAACTATCGTCATCTTTATCAATCAAATCAGAATGCAAATTGGAATGATGTTTGGCAATCCAGAGACTACTCCCGGAGGTAAAGCTCTAAAGTTCTACACATCAGTTCGTATCGACATTCGCCGCATTGCACAAATAAAGAAAGGAGAAGAAGTGATGGGCGGACGTATAAGAGTGAAGGTCGTTAAGAACAAGGTTGCTCCCCCATTCCGCCAGACAGAGTTTGATCTAATGTATAACGAAGGTATTTCAAGAGAAGGTGAGCTCATAGCACTTGGTGAAAAATTAGGAATTATGAAAAAATCTGGAAACTCATATGAGTATGGTGATACTAAACTCGGCCGAGGCTACGACGCTACCCGCCAATTCCTCCGTGACAACAAACCTGTAGCAAACCAAATTCTCAAAGAAATTCGACAAAAGTTAAAGGAAGTGTAGAATGAGCGCTCTATGCTTGAATACAGTGAGATAACAGAACACAAATATATTGTTTTTGAGGGCGAGCCATACGAGGTGCTCTCTTCTCACGTCTTTCGCAAACAACAACGCAAACCCGTAAACGCCACCAAGATGCGCAACGTCTTCACGGGTCGTATAGTCGAACACTCCTTCCATGTTTCCGACAAAGCTGTAGAAGCAGACATGAGTAAGAGAGAAGTTAAATATTTATACGCTAACAAGGGAGAGTACTGGTTCTGTGATCCAAACAATCCTTCAAACAGATACAAACTCCCAGACACTCTCATTGGTTACGCAGGAAAATTTCTAAAAGAAAACATCCTCGTGGAAGCCCTAATTTATGACGACGGCTCTGATGAAGGTAGAACAATTGGCTTGAAGCTCCCTATCAAAATGGATTTGAAAGTTATAGAAGCGCATCCAGCCGTCAAGGGTAACACTGCTCAAGGTGGCACTAAGGCTGTAGTACTAGAAACAGGTGTGGAAATCCAAGTCCCGATGTTTATAAAAGAAGGCGACGTGGTACGAGTCAACACCGAAACAGGTCTCTACGCTGACAGAGTATAGTTCACAAAATAAAACTAATTTTCGTGCGTCACGGAGCGCGTCGGCGCGAGTGGAGCGTGCGTTCCGAGTACGGAACGATAGCGCGGTAAGAAAATTAGTTTTTGAAATCTATCTCGTGATGTAGGGCAAGAGACCCATGAAGCGAGCACGCTTTATGGCTGTAGCAATAGAACGCTGAAAGTGCGAAGGCACTCCACTTCTTTTTCTATTTTGAATTCTGGCGTGTGGAGTCAAAAACTTTTTTAGAGTATCGGCATCTTTATAGTCTATGTGTTCAAGATTTACTTCTGGATTTTTCATTTTAGAATGGTATATCGTCTAGGTTAATACTTTCTTCTGGGTAATCAATTGTTTCCATTGGTGGCACGACGGCTTCTTTGTTGTCAGATTTTACAGGAGCCGCTGCAGTTGCTCCACCACTTCTTGGTCCGAATTGCACACGATCGGCAACTATCTCTGTTCGGTAATTTTTCTTTCCGTCTGGGCCGTCCCAACTTCGTGTTTGCATTCTGCCTTCTACGAGCACAGAGGAACCTTTGCGTAGGTACTGGGCAACAGTTTCTGCTTGTCTGCCGAAGACTACAATGTTGTGATAATCAACTGACTCCTGCTTAGCCCCATTTTTGTCCTTCCAAACTCTGTTGGTTGCAACAGAGAAAGTGGTCACCTGGATACCGCTGGGCAGAGACTTCATCTCTGGATCACGGGTGAGATTGCCTATTACTAGTGCTTTATTTAAGTACATGATTATTTATGATGAGCTTGTCGAATCATTGTACTACAGGCTCAGCTGGAGTTTCTAGAGCCTCTTTAGCCTCCTCTAACTCCTTGATTTTGTCCTCTTTCGCCTTCAAAGATTGGGCAAAAGTAAAGACAGTCTCGCGAGACGCCTTCACAAGTAAGAAACGTAGAACTTCCTCAAGTTTTTTAACCGCTTCACTTATTTCGTTTGCAGAGCTTGAATCAGACTCAAATTTGAGCCAGCCGATGAAGGCGTCGTTTACCACATATTTCCTAGCTCCAATAGACTTGGTCATAGTATAGGCCAAATCTATTTTTATCGGATCTTCTGACGCAATTTCTTCCCCTCCAACCTTCTTCACAACTTTCTTTATAGAGTCGACCACATTTGAGAGACTGTCTTCTGTAACGCTTGGGAGGATTAAATATCCCAACTCATAGACCTGTCTTTCTTTGTGATCTTCTGTAGTGGACATGGTTACCTTATTAACTATTAATTTCCATGAATCCCGCCGTAGCAGGACTTACAGTAGAACTCCACTACCCTATCATACGGAGAGCATTCTCCACAAGTTTGGCTCGGATAGCCTCAAAATCCTCATTTCTTATTTCTGCGATTTTTGAGACAACTTCCCTCACATAGCTGGGTTCGTTACGCTTACCACGGTATGGAGCTGGGGTGACGAAGGGAGCATCCGTCTCACTCATAATCATTTCTATTGGAGCATTTTTTATGACTTCATCGTAATTCCGAGCAAAAGTTATAACTCCAGTGAAAGAGGTTGTGAAGTCTATTGCCCAAAATCTTTTGGCAATTTCCAAACTTCCGGCAAAAAAATGAATGTCCCCTCTTAGCTTCTCCCCGAATTCTTTCTTCATTGGTTCAAGAATTTCCAAAAGCTCCTCGTAGGCATTACGGGAGTGAATCATCAAGGGCTTGTCGTACTTGAGTGCAAAATCTATTTGTGCCAAAAATAAATTCTTTTGTCTTTCAAAATCCTCTTCTTTTTTGGCATGAAAAAAATCCAGCCCACATTCCCCTACAGCCACGACTTTTGGGTTCTTAACTAACTCACTAAACTTTTCTACTTCAAAACTAGCCGATGGGTCGTCTACTGGGTGGATTCCTATACAGGCATAAATCTCTTTATGTTTCTCTGCAAGTTCTACTGCGCTTTTTGAAGACTCATAATCCGTCCCCACAACTATCGTATGAGTCCCTGTATCCTTCATCCTCTGCAAAACTTCAGCCAAGTCTCCACCATAATCTTTGAAGTTTAGGTGTGAGTGTATGTCAAAAAACTTAGGCATCATTACGGGCAAATAGCGGAGCTTCTGGCTTCTTATTTGATTTCA
>CAYHKS010000011.1:0-14542 GCA_964357345.1 uncultured Candidatus Saccharibacteria bacterium
AACGCCAAAAATATTACCATTTTTTGGCTAAAATGCTATATTTGGCTCAAGGAAGAGTGGCTGAGTGGTTGAAGGCACTGGTTTCGAAAACCAGCGTAGGGGAAACCTTACCGTGAGTTCGAATCTCACCTCTTCCGCCCAAACTATGAAAATACTTGCGATAGAAACAAGTTGTGATGAGACGGCCATAGCCATACTTGAGTGTGGTGGGGCACTCCCCTTGCCGACTTTTAAGATACTTGGCAATTCGCTCATGTCTCAAATACATATTCATGAGAAATATGGAGGAGTATATCCGATGCTCGCTAAACGGGAACATATAAAAAACCTTCCAATCTTACTTGATAAAACAGTTAAAGAATCTGGAATAAATGTAAAAGATGTGGATTATGTAGCCGTCACAGCAGGTCCCGGGCTCGAACCCGCACTCTGGGCAGGAATAACTTTTGCTGAGGAACTAGGCAAGAAGTTTAATAAACCTGTACTCCCAATTAACCACATGGAAGGACACCTGTTTTCTTATCTTTTTGACGCCACTACTCCACTCGAGTTCCCTGCCGTGGCACTACTTGTTTCTGGCGGACACACAGAGCTTGTCTTAGTCAACTCTTTTGAGGACTATAAAATCATCGGTAGAACTAAAGACGACGCTGTGGGAGAGGCTTTCGACAAGACTGCCCGCCTACTAGGACTACCCTACCCCGGTGGACCAAAAATTTCTGAACTGGCTCAAACACACCGCGCCAAAGGGGAGCCTTCTCCATTCAACTTCCCCCGCCCAATGATAAAAAGTAATGATTACAACTTTTCTTACTCTGGACTTAAGACTGCTGTACTCTACACTATCAAAAAATTGCCCGAGCTTGATCCAAACACTAAAGAAGAGCTTGCCCATAGCTTTGAGGATGCAGCTATCGAACCCCTCGTCTTTAAAACTCAAAAAGCTATCTTGGAATTTTTAGCAAAGAGTTTGGTCGTTGGCGGGGGTGTCTCAGCCAATAAATATCTTCGAAGCGAGCTCGTAAGAACTGCCGAAGAGTACCAAACTTCCCTATTCCTCCCAACCCAAGCTCTCACTACCGACAACGCCATAATGATAGGAATTGCAGCCTATGTCCGACTGATTACAAATAGAGAGATAGAATCAAAAACGATAAGCGCTAAGGGTAATCTTAGCCTCTAAAAAATCTCTTCCTTCTCTTCAATATTACTCTCCTCTATTACAATTGTTGATCCCTCAATGATAGAAACGTTGTTTCTAGGTGAGAAAACCGCCCAAGCAACAGAGAAGATTAGGACCACAATGAGTGGAAGAAGAAGGCAATACTCATTCAATACGTAGGAGACGGCAATCGCCCCAAGAAGTCCTAAGACTAGAGTTGTCCATCCGACAATAAATCTCTTAAGGACATTTTCAGTGGTATCAGTATAAAGGACATTCTTAAGGATAGTTCCAAGAAGGTAAAGGACAAACAAGATTAGAGCAAGTTCATAGAGGCATTGAAGTTTGTCTCTTAGACTATCCGGTGTAGTCAGTAGAGCTGAGGCTAGATTTCTTAAATTTTGTCCTTTATCGATTGGCGGCTCTATTGCCACGGTTGAAGTGGATGTTATGGGCACTAGAGCAGTCAATACTTCCGTAGAAGTACTGGTGCCATATCCAACAACCGGCAAACCTATTCCACCGCCACTCTGGAGTAGAGCTCGATAGACATCAATTTCATGTTGCTGTTCGGCCGTTATTGGCACATTGTTTCCACAATAGATTTCGTTGACCTTTTTTAGAGTCAAAATATAAACATAGTGGGTAGGTGCTGTCTCACCCCAAGGTGTTAGTATCTCGTCTTTGTACTTATCTTGGAAAGAGCCTACCGCATCATATGTAGCTTGATCAAAGACACCATTGATAGTCACCGCACTGTAACCCATATAAACTTTGAGGAAAGCTTGGAGCTTCATAACCTCCATTGAATCATTATTGAAATCAATCCTCATGTAGTCCTTTATTAAAGGACAGACAAATGGTACGGGTGCTGGAGGATTTCTACGACCTCCACCACCTCCACCTCCCCCTCCACCACCTCCACCGGTTGGAGGAGTGACTGGTGGTGGTGGAGTAACACTCGCGAGATTAACTACCACCGTATCACTCGCATTAACTGTGCCGTTGGTACAAGTGATGGTAATAGTGACAGGAGTTGTAGTTGAGGGGTAGAAAGAGCTAGTCGAATCTATCACTGCCGAACTTCCAGATAGAGTAATGCCAGAAACCACTGGAGGATTCATTTGGCAAGCTGTGGCATTGGTTGAAGTCCATGTGAGAGTATAAGTCCCTCCAGAGCTTAGGGTGAGGGGTCCATCGGAGCCATTGGCCTTAATATCCACTGTTGGAGTGGTAGTTGCAGGTGGGGGCGGAGTAACAGCTGCCAGTTGTACCACCACAGAATCACTTGCAGTTGTAACCCCATTAGTACATGAAATTGTAATCGTTATTGGAGTAGAAGTTGATGGGTAGAAAGAGTTAGTTGAATCTATAACCGAACTTATACCGTTAAGAGTTACCCCAGAAATAGTAGGACTCACCTGTTGGCAAGCTGTGGAGTTTGTGGAATTCCAAGTGTAAGTGTATGTGCTCCCAGCACTCAAAGTAACGGGACCATCGGAACCGTTAGCTTTTACATCAATTGTTGGCGAGGCCGTCGTCCCAACACTCGCGAGATTAACTACCACCGTATCACTCGCATTAACTGTGCCGTTGGTACAAGTGATGGTAATAGTGACAGGAGTTGTAGTTGAGGGGTAGAAAGAGCTAGTCGAATCTATCACTGCCGAACTTCCAGATAGAGTAATGCCAGAAACCACTGGAGGATTCATTTGGCAAGCTGTGGCATTGGTTGAAGTCCATGTGAGAGTATAAGTCCCTCCAGAGCTTAGGGTGAGGGGTCCATCGGAGCCATTGGCCTTAATATCCACTGTTGGAGTGGTAGTTGCAGGTGGGGGCGGAGTAACAGCTGCCAGTTGTACCACCACAGAATCACTTGCAGTTGTAACCCCATTAGTACATGAAATTGTAATCGTTATTGGAGTAGAAGTTGATGGGTAGAAAGAGTTAGTTGAATCTATAACCGAACTTATACCGTTAAGAGTTACCCCAGAAATAGTAGGACTCACCTGTTGGCAAGCTGTGGAGTTTGTGGAATTCCAAGTGTAAGTGTATGTGCTCCCAGCACTCAAAGTAACGGGACCATCGGAACCGTTAGCTTTTACATCAATTGTTGGCGAGGCAACAGGAGCTGGCAAACTCACTGTCACACTATCGGACAAACTGGCACCTAGAGCATCAATACAAGTAACACTAAATACAGTATTTCCTCCAATTGCTGGGTAGGCCAAATCACCTGGTGCGACAGTAAAGGACACTGAAGGCAAAAGACCTGAAGAAGTTGGAGATGTGAGCTGGCAGGCTACTGCATCAACTGTAATCAAGTTTACTGTGAAAGTTTGAGTTGAAGTCGAAAGGACTAAGGAATCCTGACCATCCGCTTTTACATCAACAGATAAGGCCGCAGAAGCAGTACTTGGAGAAAAGCAAAAAAACATAACCACGGCAGTGGAAACAATAAAAAATTTTGTGTAAATTTGGCTTTTGATCAAGCTCATGTTGCTGGTGTCACCACCCTACGTCTTAAAAACAAAATAGTCAAGGATAATTGATTATTAAAGTCATAAGGGACATTTTTTCTGATTTTAGTCTTTTTGTCCTTTATAAACTATATGTCCTTTAGATATGGGTGAAGTTCAATGTGCTATTATTAAGCCGAATGAATGAGAAATTTCTTACGCCTTATAACCCACTTGACACAGAGTCAAGAATATATTCTATTTGGGAGAAGAGTGGATTCTTCAATCCCGATAACTTACCTGACTCCCCTTCCGACTCGTTTACCATCATAATGCCCCCCACTAATGCTAATGGCTCGCTCCACGCTGGGCACGCATTGGTGATGACTATCGAGGACATTATGACTCGCTTCCAAAGAATGCGAGGAAAGAGATCTTTGTGGCTCCCAGGTCTTGACCATGCTGGATTTGAAACTCAAGTTGTATTTGAAAAAAAATTGGAGAAGGAGGGACGTTCCCGCTTTGACATGACAAGAGAGGATTTATACAACGAGATACTCAACTTTACTTTAGAGAACTCAAAAAACATTAAATCTCAAGTTAGAAGCATGGGAGCCTCGTGTGATTGGTCGAGAGAAAAATTTACTCTTGACCAAGACATCGTGAAGATTGTCTACAATACTTTTGAGAGACTTTCTAAGGACGACCTGCTATATCGTGGGTCTAGGATAGTCAGCTGGTGTCCGAAACACAGAACCTCATTTTCTGATTTAGAAATTGTTGATGTTGAAAAAACTGACGCGCTTTATTATCTCAAATACGGGCCATTTGTCATTGCAACAGCAAGACCAGAGACTAAATTTGGTGACAAATATGTGGTTATGCATCCAAAGGACAGCAGGTACAAAGACTACGAACATGGGCAGAAACTAGAACTTGAATGGATAAATGGACCGATAACTGCGACTATCATCAAGGATGAAGCCATCGACATGGAATTTGGAACAGGGGTGATGACCATTACTCCGTGGCATGATCAGACAGATTTCGACATCGCAGAAAGACACAAACTAGACAGGGAGCAAATAATTGATGAGGCCGGAAAACTGCTTCCAATTGCAGGAGAGTTTACCGGAATGAAAATAACAGAAGCGAGATTAAAAATTGTTGAAAAACTTAAAGCAAAAGGACTGGTGGAAAAGATAGATGAGTCTTACAAACACGTAGTGAAAACTTGTTACAAATGTGGAACAGTTATTGAACCTCAAATAAAGAGTCAGTGGTTTATAAGGATGAAGCCTCTGGCTGAAAAAGCTCTACAAAAAATTGAGGACGAGGAAGTTAAATATATTCCCGAGTACTACAAAAAGATTACTGTCCATTGGCTTGAAAACATTATCGACTGGAATATTTCTCGCCAAATTGTGTGGGGCATACCCATACCAGCAAAAATTTGTAACGACTGCGGGGAAGGTATTGTTGATCTTGAAGATAAGGTGAGTAAGTGCCCGAAGTGTGGCGGAGAAGTCAGGAAGGATGAGGACACTTTCGATACATGGTTTTCATCTGCCCAGTGGCCATACGCGACCTTGGAATCTTTGGGAGAAAAGGACTTAAAAACCTTTTACCCTACAGATGTGATGGAAACAGCTGGTGAGATTATATTCTTCTGGGTGAGTCGAATGATTATGCTTGGACTTTATGCAACTGGTAAATTGCCATTCAAAACTGTGTATTTGCATGGTCTTGTGCTTGATGCCAAAGGGCAAAAAATGAGCAAATCAAAAGGTAATGTTATAAACCCACTCGATATTACGGCCAAGTTTGGAACAGATGCCTTAAGAATGGGTCTAGTTATTGGCAACACACCTGGAACGTCGCTAGCTTTGGCAGAAGATAAGATCAAGGGTTACAAGAACTTTGCCAATAAGATATGGAATGTTGCTCGTTTCGTGCTGTCAAAAGAGAAGGAAGGTGAGTTGAAGAAAGAGTTAGTAGATGAATTCAACCAACTCGCGAAAGACATGACAAAGGATATGGAGAACTTCCGATTCTATATAGCGGCTGAGAAAATCTACGCCTATATGTGGCACAGATTTGCAGATGAGATAATAGAGGAGAGCAAAGGAAAAACAGAATACAATGCTACTCTTTACTACATATTTGAAAATTGTTTAAAACTTTTGCATCCTTTCATGCCGTTTATTACCGAGGAAATCTGGCAAGAAATAAAAAAGGGTGAGAGTATTTTGATGGTTGAGCCTTGGCCGACAACCAATGACTGATTCGCAAACAATACTTTATGCGTTTCTTGGTGGAATTTTACCAGCATTGCTTTGGCTTGCCTTTTGGCTTAGAGAAGACGCTAGGAGACCAGAACCTAAGGGAAGAATTGCGGAGACATTCATGGCAGGAATGTTTGCCGTCATTCTTGTCTTGCCTTTCCAAAAGGTAGTGGCCGGTGTTTTTCCTGGGCTTGGCTTCATCCCATTTTTGCTATGGGCTTTTATAGAGGAGATTTTCAAGTTTGGGGCCGCTTACGCAGTGGCTCTTCGCTCACAAGATGATGACGAGCCAGTGGACCCTATTGTTTACATGATTACTGCTGCACTTGGATTCGTCGCTTTGGAGAACACCCTTTTTATTTGGAATCCCCTATTTGAGAACAATGTGTCGGTGGCACTTCTTACTGGGGGAACGCGTTTCTTAGGAGCAAGTCTCTTGCATCTCTTAGCCTCTGGTGCCATCGGGATTGCTCTTGCCTTCTCGTTTTATAAATCAAGAAGTAAAAAGATTGCCTACGGTGTCATTGGCCTAGTCGTAGCCATTGGGATACATGTAGCCTTCAACCTACTTATCTTAAGTAAGTTTGGCAATAGTAGCTTTTTTGTTTTTGCCATGGTTTGGGTTGGAGTAGCCTGTCTACTTCTTTTCTTTGAAAAGGTTAAGACGATTGCGTCATAAAGATAACCATATATAATAATTGTATGAACAAAAGATCTTTTTTTGAACGTCTAACTGGAGCGGTAAAGTTAGACGAGGACGTTTCCACACCAGAATTAAATTCTGTAGCTTCGCATCCAAACATTTTTGAAGCTGAGGAGGAAGAAGGGCAGTTAACTGTGGATGTGTATGAAACTCCAACCGAGATAGTCCTCAAAACTATGGTGGCTGGTGTCAAACCTGAAGATTTAGACGTAGCTATTAGCCGAGAGTCGGTAGCCATCCATGGTAAGCGGGAGGAAGATCGAACGATAGCCAAAGAAGATTACTTCCACCGAGAGCTCTACTGGGGCTCCTTCTCTCGAACGGTGGTCTTACCTGCGGAAATAGATGTGGATGAAGCCGAAGCTATAGAAAAATTTGGCCTTTTGATTCTCCGTCTTCCAAAGCTTGATAAAAACAGACAAACCAAACTAAAAGTTAAGGGCTCGTAAGGTTATCCACGACTATCCCCAGTTTTTCCACACGTTACTAACATGTTTGGTGTCAGGAGGCGGGTTCGAACCGCCGACCCTTCCCTCTTCAGGGGAATGCTCTACCAACTGAGCTATCCTGACATTATGGATTGAGCACCTTCAGAGCCTCTTGTGCTTGCTTAAAGGTATTGCTCATCGAACCAAAATAAGGTTCAAGATAAATGTATCCAAGGACGAATGGTACCACGAAGATAGCAATTTTTATGATTCCCCAAAGAACAGCAAAACGGGCTGTTCTTTGCATTTTATGCAAGATCTCGTTGTTCTCTAGAGAAAGCTTAACAGCTCGTTCTAAAAGGTGCCTATCCTCGGGGTTCATACCGAAATTCTAGCAGAAAATTCATAAATTACAACACATTTGTGCTCTCAGCCGGAATCGAACCGACATCTCATCCTTAGGACGGATTTGCTCTATCCATTGAGCTATGAGAGCCAAAGAAACTAAGCCGGGACACCAAGAAGTTGGGAGATCTTCCCCTGATCGAAGCCGATAACCAAATCCTTGTCATCTATTACTATCACCGGTACACCGAGTTGACCAGACCTCTCCATCATCTCGGCGCGTTTAGCTGTATCAGAAGCGACATTGTAGTCGGTAAATGCAACATTATTGGCCGTAAAAAATTCCTTAGCCATGTGGCAAAAATGGCACGACGGAGTTGAATATATTTCTACTTTTTTCATTGTTTTCTTGGTTATCGGGAGATTATAGCATTCCAAAATCGCTTCCACCAAGGCAAATCTTCTGTTGTAGTTGCTGACTCGAGCTGTGGACGGTCGACTATTACGGCTACCCGCTCGCCTTCTCGAGCCACATTAAACTTTGATTTTATCTCTTCTTCAACCCCCGATTCGGTGCCAAGCTTGCTTGTCTCCTTAAGCAAGGTCTGCTCCCGTTCGGCCAATGACTTAGCCCTAAGAGCCAAGGCTTCAGCTTCTTGGGCTGTCTCTCTTTCTTTAAGAACTAAGAAATAGGTACCTCTCACGAGAGCTACGGTAATGATAAGGAGTAGAACCAAAGCAGGCAGAGAATAAAGTCTCCTTTTCAATCTTTGTCTGTGCTCAAGTTCCCTCATTTATTTTTCTATGCTAACATGACTTTCATGCTATTCGATAAGCGACACAAACAGAAAATAAAAACTGTGTGGATCGTCCTTTGTGTCCTCATCATCATCTCGATGGTGCTCCTCTACACCCCCTTCTGGCAGTAACTATTTATCGGACCGAATCATCTTGAGGAAGACGTCTTGGGGAATGTTAACTGTCCCCCGCTCTTTCATCTTTTTCTTACCTTTCTTTTGCTTTTCTCTTAGTTTCATTTTTCGAGTAATGTCGCCACCATACATATGTTGAGTCACGTCCTTCTTCATTCCCGACAAGCTCCGACTAGAAATTATTCTACCTAGTGCCTTACCTTGAATCTTCAAACTAAACATTTGACGAGGCAAAATTTTAGAAAGTTTTTCTACAGCATTTTCGGCCTCACTTTCGACTTGTCTCTTAGAAATAACTTTAGCAAAAGCTGCCACAGGCTCGTCGGCCACCAAAATATCGAGTCTCGTCACATCGGCATCTCTCTCTCCTGAAATGTCGTAAGAAATTGAGGCAAAACCAGATGTAACACTTTTTAATTTATCGAAAAATCCCCGCATTAGTTCTCTAAGTGGCATCTTAAGTGAGAGAGAAGTTCTATCTGCCAGACTCTGCGTATCCCCCATCTCCGCCTCATGTTCGTATAACAGCTTCAAAATATCTCCTAAATAAGACGGGGGCGTAATAATTTTAGCCTCTACCCACGGCTCTCGAACGCTCTCGACCAAATGTTCTTCTGGAAAAAAGGATGGGGTATAAATGGTCTCAACTTTTCCACTTCTCAAGGTTACGTTGTATGTGATAGAGGGCAGAGTGATGATAAGAGGCAAATCAAATTCGCGTCTTAATCTTTCAGAAATAATTTCTAGATGTAGCATCCCTAAAAATCCACATCTAAAACCTCTACCTAATACTCCCGAAGACTCTTCCTCAAAAGAGAAGGATGAGTCAGAAAGCTTTAAGCGTAGGAGTGCTTGGCGAAGTTGAGTAAAGTCGTCCTGACTCTCAGGATAAATAGACGCCCAAACAACTGGACGAGCCTTCTGATATCCAGCAAGTGGAGCCTGAGTGTCTAATATTGCTGAAACAGTATCACCAACAGAAACAATTCCTGGTTCCTTGATCCCTGTGACAATGTAACCAGTCTCCCCAGCATTTAAACTGTCGGCCGAAGTCTCAACCGGAGCAAAATATCCAACTTCAAGAGCCTGAAACTTTTTATTGGCTACTTTAAAGATAAGGTTGTCTCCCTTCTTCGCTACCCCAGCTACTGCTCGTACAAAAACTATTACTCCCCGATGTTCAGAATATTTAAAATCAAAAACTAGCGATCTAAAGAAAGTCCCGTCAGTCGCGAATTTCCCTCCTTGACCGTGAGTAGGTGACGGGACTTTCTTGATAACCTCTTCCAGTAACTCTTTAACCCCCTCACCTGTTTTTCCTGATACCAACATGATGTCCTCCTCACCTACATCGAGTAGAGCCATGATTTCCTGTTTAACCTCTGAAATTTGAGCCAAGGGAGAGTCTATTTTAGAAATGACAGGGATGATGACGAGGCCCGCATCTTTGGCCATACCAAGAGTTGTAAGAGTCTGGGCCTGTACACCTTGTGTAGCATCAACCAAAAGAATTGAACCTTCTACCGCCTTAAGAGCCCTAGAAACTTCATAGGAGAAGTCTATGTGCCCCGGTGTGTCAATCAAGTTCAAAGTGTAATCTCCATATTTCATACGAACCGGTTGCATCTTGATGGTGATGCCCCTCTCTCGTTCAAGTTCCATAGAATCAAGAACTTGATCCATCATTTTTCTTTTCTCTATAGTGCCGGTGAGCTCAAGCATTCTGTCTGCCAGTGTAGATTTACCATGATCAATATGCGCAATAATAGAGAAGTTCCTTATTTTATCCATTGTGCTTGAACGCTACACGATTTCTGGGTTCTCGGCAATAGCTTCAACTCCGCTAAATTTCTGATGGATGGCCTCCCAGAACTCTTTAAGTTCCCTCGATTTCAAAAGCCACAACACAAGTATCCCTGTGAGAATGCCTAAGAGTCCCGCCAAAAAACCTTGGAGGAAAATGCCCCAAAGTTTTTCGAGATTGAAAACCTTAGAAAATATATTGAGACCTACATAAGAACCAAGTCCAACAAAAACCGAGGCGGCAAGGGAAACCAGTAATGTGTGGTATGTATCACTAGAAAATTTACCGAAATCCTTTTCAAACCCCCTCCAATGTATGATGACGTTGATGATAGTTCCTAGGGAGAAGCCAAGAGGAAGCATTAAAACAACAGTGCCCGGCAAATTATCAACCTTGAGAAGTGCTGCTATAAAGTAAGCAAATGTAGGCCACGCATAATAGAGTTTAACGGCTCCATAAGACAAGAACATGAGAAGGACTGTCGACACTGCATTTATAATCAGTGGTTTTTTGGTATGTCCAGCGGAGTAAAACGCTCTAATAAATAGCAAGAGTAAACTTTGTGCCAAAATAGAAACGGAGAAGATAGCTAGTGCCGCAGCTGTAAGACGCGTATCGCTCCAATCAAAGTGCCCGGTGCCCAATAACACTCTCACAATCTGCGCTCTTATCACAATAAAAATGGCCATTACAGGCAAAGACCAGAAGATGATGTGCCGGACAGTTAGAGACATCTGCTCAACGAAAGCCTCGATATTGTTGCTCGAAAAATATCTTGAAAGAGTCGGAAAGGCGGCCAGAGAATAGGAAATTCCAATAACCGAAAGAGGAACCGAGGAAATATTAAAGGCAAAAGAATACACAGAGATTGATCCAGCGGTCATAAGGGACGCTAGAGAGATCAAAAGAAGAGTGGCAATATGATTCATAGAAAGTGTAAGTGTCCGCGGAAAAGACAAACCAACAACCCGCTTTATAGACAAGAAGTTAAAGCTTGGCTTAAATCGAGGAAGTAGCCCAAGTTTAAAAACATATGGCAACTGTATCGCCATATGAAGAAAGGACCCGAGGACTACACCGACTGCCACCCCAGTTATACCCATACGACTTGAGAGACCAACGATTCCTAAAATAATTCCGGCGTTATACAAAACAGGAGCGAAAGCATATATAAGGAAGCGGTTGTAGGCTTGAGTCATAGAACCAAGAAGGTTGGATACTCCAAGAAAAACTGGTGACAAAAGGAAAATTCTGGAAAGCAAAACAACTTGCTCAAGAGCTTCGGGAGAAAAACCTTTAAATAAAATCCCAGAAAATTTAGGGATCAGAAAAAAAGCAAGGACAGAAACAAAAATTATTAGATAACTAAAGAAGGAGAAGATGTCATCAATAAATTTTTTAACTTCTTCCTTGCCTCCTCCCTCTTTTTCAATAATAAAGGGGACAAGAACAGAGAGCGAAACGATTGAGGCAATGGTAACAAAAAGAAAGTCAGGGATGCGAAAAGCCGCATAGTAGATGTCTAGATTTGTACCAGCGCCAAAGAAATGTGCCAATAGCCTGTCTCGAAGAAACGCCAATATCTGAGAGAGAATGGAGAAGAAGGCCAGAAGAAATGCGGCTTGATGAAGTCTATTAGTCTCTTTGTAGAAGAAATTGAAAATCGTCCGAACCATCCCGTTAGAAGCTACTGCTTATAATTTTCATAATAATGATTTACGTCTCAACTTAATTCAAGAGAGCTTCTAACGGGACCATGACTATTTAACTGTACTCCTCTTGTCTATTGTCCGCTTATTGGTGGTTTTGCTTTGGAGGTTGGCTCACTTGAAACATCTGAGAGGGCTCCCCTACCAGCTCGGAGATTAGTAAGGACATCCAAAACGGCTGTGTTGTCTGGATTAGTCTTAGCTAGATCCTCGAATTGCTTCAAGGCTTCTGCCTTTTGACCTAACTTATCCAGAGACAAACCTAAGTAATACTTGGCATTGGCATAATCCGGAACAATCTCGATAGCTTTTACTAAGGCGTCAGTTGCCCCTTTGTAGTCCCGATTCGAATATTTTAGAAGTCCGAGTTGGAATAACACGCCAGCGTTGTTGGGTGAGAGAAAGACCCCAGTTTCTGCTGACTCAATTGCCTGTCTCAAATTGTTTTGACTAATTTCCAACTGAGATAGGAAGAAATACGCATCCGCATAATCTTTTTTCTTGTTCAGAGCTTCAGTGATAAACTCTCTAGCTCCTTCAGCGTTCTTGTTATCCAATTCTAATCTGGCAAATTTGAGGAATATCTCTGGGCTTAAAGGATGAAGAGCTTGAGCTGTCTCGTAGGCAAATTTTGCGCTATCGTAAGCCCCTTCCACTGAAAATGGGCTCGGGACAAGGGACTCATAAACATCGCCCAGCGCCAGCCAATTACGATATGTTGGATTGAGAGAGATAGCATTTTGAAGTGCCGCGATACTAGCTGAAAGGGCATTCTGGAAGGCTTCCTGTCGTGTCGCATCTGAGCCTTCTGTACTGTTTAGGGCATTGTTGGCTCGACTAAGTTCGACCTGAGAGACGGCACTCCAGAACGGGTCAGAAGGAGATGTCGTAACAGCCTTTCCTAACTCACTTTCTATCTCGTCAAAAGTTTTACCCGAAGTGTTTGAGTAGACTAATGCTCTTTGGAAGTGAGTGGCAGCTATAACCTTTTTCAAGGACACAAAAGTAAACGCTCCCATCCCAACGATTAGAACTAGAGCCACCAATGCAGAAGCAAAGAGAGACAGCTTGTTTTTATTGAAGATGATTTCCTTTGGCAAGAGGACCCCAGTAGCTTCGGATGCTCCCACAAACAAACCCGTAAAGATGAAGGTTAGAGCAAGCATGACCAAAGATGGAGAGTAAACAAAACTGCCAACCCAGAGGAACAAGGAGATGAGGAATGTGGAGGTGAAGAGAAATCTATCAGATCTATTCTCCAAATTTCTTGCCAGAGCTCTTATCCCTAACATGATGAACAGTACAAAGAAGGCTACCCAAGAAATTATGCCAACAAGACCCATGGTGGCGAAGGCTGTCGGTAAGAATCCATATCCAAACGGAAAGGCGGTACTCCAGAAGGGAGTAACATTTGTCTCTGCTGGCTTGTACAAAAACCATGCACGCTCGAAGGTGTTCGGGCCCGAACCAAGTATTGGGTTAGCAGACAGAACTTTCTTCATCACACTTACAGTGGCGGTCAGATTTGGTCTAACATCACTATTTGTAACCTTACTTATTTCCAAGACTCTTGTGGAAATATCCTTTGAACCTATTTTAGGATTGAAAACAAAGAGTAGAGACACAACCATTAAGAGAGCCGCCATACGAACTCCGTTGCGCTTGCTTAGTGTCGTCCCTTCATGCCTTTCAACGGTGGCAAAATAAAGAATCAATACAATCGAAGCTCCAAGAGTTAGCATCCATGTGGTCTCGAAGTTCACAACTACAAGAAGGACGACTGACAAAGCGTAGAAAACTCCCATAAAAATCTTGAGTCGTCTTGAGAGAGGTAACATCTCGACAGCAAAAGTTGTGAGAAGTGCCAAAAGTCCAAAAGCCATGGCTAAATCTGTCCAAGCCCCAACAGGATTGCCCATATTGCCAAAAAAAGTGTTGAAGGTTAACCACGAACCTCCAGATAACACCTTCACCAAAACAAAGAGAGCCACGATAGCCAAAGAGGAAAAGAGAGCAGTAAGAGTCATGACAAGTTTAGAACGATCCCTAAACATGTAGGCAGAGGCAAAGAAAAGAATAGAGAAAATAACAATTGATCCCGCTGTCCCAGACTCAAGTGCGTATCCAAACATTGAAAGAGTTGGGGAACTACCCACCAATGCGGAAATAATGTAGACCACGGGCAACACCAGAGCTCCCCACAACAAAAAGTTCCCAGGTAACGAGATTCTTCTGTGTTTTATCAAAGAGATGATTATTGTCACAAAAACCACAACTGTTCCAACCACTAGCAAAAGCACCTTTGCCAAACCAAGAGGCACAATCTGTGTAGGCAGGAAAAACAATGGTAGAAGGAAGATAAGTGACAGACCAGCAAAGAAACCCACCTTAGTTAATTGAGACATTGTTTCGATAAAATAAATTACTTTTAATTACTCCCATTATTTTATCATAACAAACCACCCCGACGTTAAGTCGGGGCGGTTTGGATGCCTATAAGCCGAATTCTGTGGACATTAGATGGCGGCAAGCCTATCTCACGTCCGATAATCATTTATCTGGTCCCTCGCTCGCGCGAGAGATCTAGCGGCACTACCCGTTGGATAGCGAGCCCTTGCGAGCTCTATCCAATGGGTCACGGCCTTGCATTCAGGTAAGGATTTTGTCGTTTCAGCCGGACTTAACCGGGTCGTTTCTGTTCGCACCTCTAAGATT
>CAYHKS010000012.1:0-13896 GCA_964357345.1 uncultured Candidatus Saccharibacteria bacterium
TGGCTTATTCTCCCATTCTCTCCGCTTTTCTCGCATTGGTCCAATGAAAGCTTTTAAATCAGAGATCAAAACATCCTTAAGTTCTTTGTACTTACCCTTCTTTTCCCCATACAAAGCATGAAGGTAATCCTTATCTTTTATAAGAGCATGAAGTGCATAAACATTCTTCGGAATCTCAGAGCTGGAGTCAGTGACAATACCCATTACCGCCTTCTCAATTTCATCATCTGTGGCAAAAAGTGGAATAGTGTTGTTGTGGCTCTTGCTCATCTTTTGCCCGTCTGTGCCAAGAACAGTTTCGGCTGATTCCACAATCAATTCTTTTGGAATTTTAAATGTCTCACCAAATAAACGGTTAAACTTTTCTGCAATGTCTCGCGTTATTTCTATGTGTTGTTTCTGATCTTTTCCAACTGGAACGACATCTGCATCTGGGGCCAAGATGTCCGCCGCCATAAGAAGCGGGTAGTTAAAAACTCCCGCATTTATTTCTTTTGATTTTGCTTCCGCATCCTTAAAGGCGTGGGCTCGCATGAGGTATGGCATGGTAGTAATACAAGAAAAAATCCACGCAAGTTCTGCAACGTGAGGCACATCAGACTGAAGATATAGAGTTGTTTTGCTTGGATCAAGACCAATAGCTAGGTAATCAAGTACTACATCTTGTGTATTCTTTTCTAACTCTTCCTTATTTTGAACAGATGTCAGAGCGTGGAGATTAGCTACAAAAATGCGCGACTCATACGAGTCCTGCAGATCTACAAACTGCTTCATAGCCCCGAAATAGTTGCCAATATGAGGCCTGCCAGTAGGCTTTACACCCGAAACAAGTATCTTAGACATGAGACTATCGTACCAATAAAAAGGGCTAACTCAAAGGTAATTCTATGAAGAAGGAGGAGCCCTGACCTTCTCCAGCTGATTCCGCCCATACACGGCCTTTGTGAGCCTCTACAACGCCCTTAACGAAGGCTAGGCCATAACCTGTGGAGTTGACGTTATACTTGAGAGAATTCTTGCCCCTACCCCCAGATTGGAAGAGTCTGGCCATATCATCCTTACCTAAGCCTATACCAGTATCCTTGACTGATAATAGGACTTTATTTCCCTTTCTCACAATATCCACCTTGATTCCTCCCCTTTCTGTGTAATTTATGGAGTTATTTATCAAATTTTTTACCGCTTCACGAAGTTGAACTTCATCACCGACAATTTTATATTCTTCCGCATCAGATTTAAAATCAATAGTTAAGTTTTTGGGTTTAGCCAATTCCCCTTGTTCTTCAGTTGCCACATAAGCCACGGATTTAAAGTTCATTGGCACCATTGTGTACTCAAGCTTCCCACTTTGGGCGCTCGACCCCCTAAGTACTTGCTGAACAAAGTCCACTCCCTCTGTCAGTGATTTGAGCCCTTCATCCACCATTGGACGAGCCTTTTCTGTGAGTCCATACTCCCTATCCTCAAGCATCTCCGCAAAAATATTCCTGCCCTTGGCAAGATACCCCTTAATCTGATGGTTCATCAAATGAATGAGGCTCTCCTGCCCATCATTGGCCACTTGAAGTTGTTCAGTTAGCTTTTCTTCCCTGTGAATATTGCGTGCCAGCACAGTTCCCAAAAATGTAGACAAAAGAAGAGTTAGGCCTGTTAGCAACCTGTTAGTTACATCCTTGATAAAAAAGAACTGTGAGGCAATGAGAATGAGTAGGACATATATTGAGAGTTGAGTGCCAAAAGTTTTAAGAGCAAAAACTTTATAGTTTGTGATTGAAAATATAATCATAGCCAAGAAAAGTGGGAGGATAAGAAGGCTATAAAGATTCATCTCATAAATTCCAGTAATACTTGAGATATACTCGGTTGTAGCAAATACCGTTAAAAAAAGAATTAGAGCCAGACCAATTAGAATTATTTGACCGCGCCCAACTCTATTTGACATCGCTTTAATAAAGCCAAAGATAGCGATAAAGCCAATAGACAAGAATTCAATAGCAAGCTTGTAATTAGTTAGAAAGTTGTTGTTACTGGCTTCGCAGACCGGCTGGTTGAATTCTAAAATAGAATTTCCCGTCGCTGTAATAATCCAAGCTGGCAATGCTAGTGCCAAAAATATAGCTTTCAGCCAATTAGGTATGTCCTTACCAGTTATAAGGACAATAAAGAAATATGCTCCCGAAAGATAGAACAATACGTTTATGTAATCTAACGGTGCCCATAAAGCTGTAACTACGTAATAGTTACTATTTGTCCAAATTATTACATCACCTATCAACCAAAGACAAAATCCAATAGTAAACCAGGAAAATATTTTGGACAGGAAAGAGTATTTAGATTTTATAAGGATAAAAATAAGGAGAAGAGCAGATATTGCGATTGGTATAAGGTGCGAATAGTAGGCAAGTGTGTGGTAATCCTTAGTAGTTTCAAAACAAGTATTTAGCATAAAATAATTATACTAGTGTTTTACTAAATTAGTTTACTCTTAACAAATCCCATAGTCTCTATTGTATGACACATCCAAAATACATGATCCTCTATTTCAGTTGGTTCCAAAGCAACTATCAGCGGTTTTTTCCCTGTTTTGCTCATTATTTCTATAAAAGCTGGTAAAAAAACCTCCTTCACAAACTGTCTCTCGCCGTTCTTGAGTTCGAAATTTTCAAACAGAATAGCGTGTTTTACAAAAAAAGAAATGAATTTTTTATAGTAATTTTTCGCCAAACCGCCATTTTCATGGAACCAGCTAGATGCGTCATATAAATAAGGTGAGATGTTTGGAAAATGAATTTTTAGTAACTCATGATGAAAATTAATAAGATCCTGACCCCATAGGGTTTTTACATCCTTTAGCTTTTTTCCGTTGCTTATATTGAAATCTATTATAGTCGTGTCTATACGTCGATGTAACCCACTCTTTCCAATTCCAACATGAAATCCTAATTTACCTAAGTAATATTTGAGAGGGTTGTTCGAGGTAAATTTATCATCATAATATTCCCAAAAAACTGGAATTAACTCAGTTGCATCTGGGACAGATAAAAATCTACGGATTTCATAATTTGGTGTTACTACCTGTCTAAACATGACAGCTTTCATTCCCCCCTTCATTTGTTCAGGAATGTCCTTGTTAAGAAATAACTCTACTTTTTTATCCAAGTGAACTTCAGTTTGTCTTTTTTTAAGTTCCTCTATGGCGTCATCAAGGGATGTATACACAAACTCATTAAATTTTTCTCTATTTGAGATTAGCTCCTCAATTTGCTTATCAATATTTGTTCCCATGCTTGTTATTCAACGGGAATGTTTGTACAAGTGTCCTCTACTGATTCTCCGCATTTAACCTCGGTACATTGGATTTTTTCAGTGGTACATTCAAGCAAACAGCTTCCATCGGCACATTTATCAAAATCTGCTGCTTTGATCTCAAATACCCTGTACTCACTAAAGTTATTTGGAGGGCAATCCCCTTCAGAACAGTCTCTAGTAAAACAGTTGTCGAGTTCATGGTCACATGAGGCTTCTACGGAGAAGTTGTAGTCCTTCTTGATGTAAAACATATAGAAATTGTTTGCTATAGCTGCAAGAGTCATGGCCGCGATGATCGTAAAGAGCCATTTATTCATAGTCTAATTATACACCAAAGAAAAGGGCTGTCGTAAAGACGACAGCCCTCAGCCAAACAAGGCTCTAATGTGGCCAAACTGGCTTTTGATGAGCTCGACCCCAGAAGAGACTAGCCCAATCCAGATCAGAATCCCGATCAGGTTGCTTAGAACGAACCACGCCCAATCAAGACTGTTGAATCTAGAGCCACTCTGGCGACCTCTCATGTAGATGAAGCCATAGATCGGGTCATAGATACAGAGCCCGATGTATGCGAGAGGACGGGCTAGTCGCAGAACCCTTTTTATGATTCTGCCACCCAGCCCCTTAGATCCGGTTGCCTCTTGCAGGCGAAGCCACTCAAGGCCAAACCAGTCTGTCGTCGTCCGCTTGTACCAGACGATAACGAGATAGTTCGTCAAGAAGGCCAGAACAAAGAAGATTGCTCCACCCTTGAGCTTCCCCAGCAAGAGGATTAGCACTGGGGATAGAATGTAATCGAAGAAATGGTTCATCCCCTCGATCATTGCGATCACGGTGCCGAAGACACCGAGTCGCTTCACCGAATTGGTGATGCTCACAGTGCCTCCTAGGCAGTTGGTTTACGTAAGGTTCAGTACCTTCTTTATCATAGCACATTATATGGCAATTTGTCAAGAGTGAAGAGCGCTAGCTCTTATTTGCGATTATGAGTATAAGGAACTTTCTTTTTTCAACCATATATTCAAACCTAGAAACAAAATTAATTAAAGGTTTCGGCGTTCCAACAAAAAGAGGGCTACCGAGAAAAAATGTTTTTATGTTTACTAATTCGCTTCCATCTTTGTTCGTCACTAGCTTAAAAATTCTCTCAATGTCCTGGGGAGTATATGATTTTTCAGTAGCAAGTCTGTAGCCAGGTAAAAATTTAAAAACTCTATTTAAAATTGGGGCGGAAAGAATTTTTGCCTTTTTAATTGGCATAGATTTGAAATTTGGAATTGCGATTGCAACAAAGGCCTTCGGTTTGGCGACACGTAGCATCTCTGACAACATATCATGAACTAAATCCTCGTCGTAGTGTTCTACTGTTCCTATGTTCCAAACGAGATCAAACAAAGAATCATTAAACGGCATTGAAAACATATTCCCTTCAATATAGGTTACATTTTTAATACTGTATGCCAGTGCTAGTTTTTTTGCTGCAGTGAGTGCGTTACTGGATATATCTAGTAGGGTAATTCTACTTTTGGGGAATGATAGAAAAGTTGCCTTACCTGAACCGCTTCCAGCTTCTAGAACTTTCAAATTACTAGAATTATCAACGATGCTTGTGATACATGTGGTCAACTGGTCATAGTAGTATTCCCACCAATACGAAGAAAATTTTTTGTTACTAGTATTCTTAATTTCACTCAAAAAAACTTGATCCCATGTTCTTTTTTCTAAATCGGAATACTTTTTAATTCTTTCTAACTTATTTTGCATGTTTCTCAAGGAGTTGGTAGATTTTCACTACGAGGTATGTGAGTGGCATTCCAGATATAGGGCAATTTGAGTAACCACTGAACGTAGCGTTGCCAACCCAGACCAAACCCAGCTGTGGGTTTGTAGTGAGAGTAGTTTCTGGTCTCAATGTAAGGTGCATAATCATCTAGGGGTAGGTTAAAGATCCTTGCTTTTTTTGTCAAAATTGCAGGGTCACTTATTCTAACTCCAGCTCCTACCACTTCTCTAAATCCAATTAAAACAATGTCGGCATTTTTTGCAACGGGTATCTTTTCCTTTCCATCTTCTTTTCCATCGTGGTAAAAAGGGATTTGCATTAAAGGGTAGTCAGTAATGATAATATTCTTTTGAAGAATATTGGTTAATCTTATTTCTTCCCAACCACCAAAATTCTTTAAGCTAAACTCTTTATATTTTTCATCTTGAGTGTTTTCAAATAGCAATTTAAGTGCCGCATCAAGTGACATTGCAATTTTTTGATTATCAGCAAAAGTATTCGTTAAAAACTTTATGTCATTTTCATCTAAGAAATAAGACAGATCCTCTATATTATTTTTAAGTAAATAGGAAGTTATGTAATTGAGTAGTTGATAAGCAATTTTGATATTTTCGTCAAAATTTACTTTCCCCTCAAATTCTATGTGTTGAAATTCGGGCATGTGTGAATAGTCGGATTTCTCTTTACGAAATGAATTGTAAATGGAAAAAACCTTGTCTACTCCACCAATAAGCAATCGTAGTTCTAAGTAAAATTGGGAGCTTTCAGATAAAAAAACTTTTTTATTGTTATCAAACCAATTTATGTCAACTGGTAGCGCATCAGTTGTGTAGTCAAGCGTCTTCCCAGCATATATTTCTCCTGGGGACGAGATCATACGTGTTGTCAAAGGAAGATTACACCAGTCTGCACCTATACTCCTGAAGTATTCAATTGTGGCAAAAAATATTGCATTATCAATATGGTGTAGGTGGAAATACTGCTTGTCCGTAACAATGTTACTAATTCTTTTTTCAGAAATATTCTTCTCAAACTGAATTTTACTAACGTCACTAATTTCCCTATAAATTTTATTCCCTAAGTACTCAATTGTACGTCTTCCATTTTTGATATTAGCTTTATACGGACCAAACATTAAATTAGTGTGACATAACGAATATCCTGGCTCCCCCTGCATCAGCCATAATTTTAAGTTCCCCTCCAATTGGAAGCGTAGCAAGAGGTAGGGTGTGCCCAAAATTAACATTTGCAATGACCGGAATGTTTGCTATTTCAGGTTTAGTTGAAATTATTTTCGTAAGCAATTCTCGTGTCATTTCTGAATTCCTTTGAAATCTCCCAACTAGTATTCCCTTGACTCCCTTGAAATCAGGTAAATGAATAAATGACTGTAATAAGCGGTCGAAAAGTTGAGGGTTTGTTTCAAAATCTTCTTCAAGTAAAAGTATTGAATTATTTAAACCTGGCCAGAACTCGGTTCCTTGTAGAGCAGATAAACAGCGTGTGTGTGAACCAACTGATCTCCCTTGCCCAATTCCTGGATTTATGATCCAATAGCCTTCGTTTTTTAAGAAATCTCTATCTTCTTGATTTACGAACCAAGGATCATCACTCCACACATCAGAAGCAATTAGTTCATATGGTTCATTTGACATGCAGCATTTCTTAAAATACTCAATAGAATAATCAAATCCATATTTAATTGCCCAACTTGAAAAGTGAGGACCTGTGTAAGTGATGAATTTAGATTTAGCCATTATTGCATTTCCTAACGCTGTTACATCTGAAAATCCACACAAAATTTTTGGATTCTTTGCCAAAAGATCATAATCTAAGTGCTTCAATAGTTGGTTTGAGTTGTAACCGCCTATCACAGTTAAAATTCCATCAACAGAAGCATCCGAAAAAGCTTCGTGAATATCTGCGATTCTTGAGGCGACTGATGATGAGCTGAACTCGTCCATTTCGTCAACATTTTTACCAAAACTTAATTTGAAACCAAAATTTTCTAGTCTTTCAATTGCATTTTGCTTAGAGTCCGCTGAGATGAGCCCCATGCTTCTTGATGGAGCAATTACTCGTATATGTGACCCAACGACTAGTTTCTTAGGGGTATTCATTTGTAGCTATTCTAGCATCTTACAATACACTCGCAATTATGCGATCCTCCTCTGTTGTAATTTTACCTGCGCTCAAACTCTTCTCATACGTTTTCAAGTAATTAATAATTTTATTTGCAACCATAGATGATCCAAATTGTTTTACTTCGAAATCAGTAATCATTTGATGAATCTGATCCAGGCTAACTTTAGATTTTAAACGAAAATAACTTATCGCTCTAACATATGATCTCAGAATTCTTTCTTTATTGTCTGTTGCACGTGGCTCTAACCCCTCCAGGTATAAAACGGTTGCAACAATTACGGAATCCTCTAATTTCCTTCGTAAATTTCTATCCTCAATTCCCAATTCAATTAAAGGGAAGCAGTCATTCACGTGATCTAAACCATACAATTGCTTTAATATTGTTGATGAGCCAAGAGCTGTCTCAACTGCTAGTGCTCGTCCTTTCTTCTCAATAATGATTATATTCCCAATGTCAGAAAAATTAGTACCATCGGCATTTTTTAATGCAATGTTAAAATTTCTTCCAATAATTTCTTCTATGCCAATTTTATGTCTATAGTAAGCTTCAGGACGTGTGTCTACTTCAATGAAATCCTCTCCCAAGTGAGCAGTGGCAGCTTCAAGTAAATCCTTGTCAGCTGATGAAACTCTTATACAAATATTCTCTTCATTTATACTCAATTTACTTTTTAAAAAAACTAGGCATTCTTTCACAACCTCATCTAATCTTTCTGGTCTAGATAAAGCTCCAAGGCTAGTAAAACACGAACCCCAAAGTGGAAAGTACTCATCATTAAACAATCCCTGAACATTTTTTGTTCTAATGCAATTCTGCACAATGTATTCTCCGGGAGAAGGAATACGATCTTTAATAATTTCTGGTTTCAATACGCTAATATGAGAGCCGATAAATCGTACTGTTGGGTCAATGCCAGAGCTTATTTTAACTGGAGGAACTTCAATGTATCCGTTTTCTCCGTAGAAGTCCTTGAATTCTCTCGAAATTTCCTCCACTTTTTCGTGAGAAATTTGTCTATCAAATTTTTCCTTTCCATATATATTTTTGCCTTCAAATGTAGTTGGTATTCCTTCTGACATCAAATAATACTAGCATGAGCGATTGAATCACTCTAAAACCTTTTCTTGTCAAGAGTCAGGATGTCTCATTTTTATTATGAATTTTGGTATCTTGCTCTGTATAGTTCTGAGAAGGAATTTGAAGGGTGGAAGTTGTATTTTGTTGTTATATCCCCTGCTTTTTGAGTTCTTCAACAAGTTTCTTGGCTTCTTTGGAGAGTTTTTCGGGTAAGGTTACTTTGATACGAACATACAGGTCCCCTCGGCGATCAGCTCCGGTAGGAACTCCCTTACCTTTAACTCGTAAAATCTGGCCAGTGTTTGTGCCAGATGGAACTTTTAAAGTAATTTCTCCATCTAGAGTTCCTATGCGGTGTTCAGCACCAAGCAAAGCTTCAGAGAGTTTGATATTTAAATCCATTACCAAGTTGAAGCCCTCTTTTCTCAAAGTTGGGTGACGCCTCACATGCACCTTCACATATAAGTCCCCAGGTACCCCACCTTCCACGGTCTCTCCCATTCCACTCATGCGTATCATCTGTCCATCATCTATACCCGCTGGTATTCTAATCGCAACCTCTTTTTGTTTAACTAATTTAGAGTTAATAACCACCTTTCTCTCCGTACCAAAAATCGCCTCTTGGAAAGAAAGTTCTATATCTACAGCAATATCTCTACCTCGACGGACTCTACGACCTCCAAAAATGGAAGAGAGAATGTCGCCCAAATCTCCGTTATCAAAACCAGTTTGCGAGAAGTTGGAAAAATCAAAGCCGAAATCATTCGGGTTGAATCCAGCTCCACCTTGCCCACCCATCCCTGCCTGTCCAAATGAATCGTATTGGTTACGTTTTTGTTTGTCGCTTAGGATGCTATAGGCCTCATTTATCTCCTTAAACCTTGCCTCATCACCACTTTTCTTATCTGGATGATGCTGATGTGCCAGCTTCCTAAAAGCCTTCTTTATATCCTCCTCTGAAGCACTTTTTTCAACACCAAGGATTTTGTAGTAATCTTTCGCCATTTATCTTACTTTGTTTCTGCGTCTTTGATATCTGGGTTCTCTGGGGCCGAGGGTTCTGAACCTTCAGGTGAAGGATTGGGTGGTGTTTGCTTGTTTAGATACTCGCCGATTTTTTGCATTTCAGTTGAAAGTGCTTCTGTCGCAGATTTGATTTGAGCCAAATCAGTTAGGTCCTTAACTTTTTTCAATTCCTCAATTTTAAGATTCACACTAGTCTTTATATCCTCTGGGATAGTTGGAGCATCTTTGAGCCCCTTCTCGGCTGTGTACATCAATTGTTCTGCAATGTTTTTTGCATCCACCAATTCCTTTTTCTTAGCATCTTCTGTTGCGTTAACCTCCGCATCTTTTTGCATCTTCTCTATTTCCTCCTTGGATAGGCTCGATTTTGCCTCAATGCGGATAGATTGCTCCTTGCTGGTTGCTTTATCCTTAGCCTTAACGGAAAGAATACCGTTAGCGTCAATGTCAAAGGTGACCTCAATCTGCGGAAGTCCTCGTGGAGAAGGAGGTATGCCATCAAGTACAAATCTACCCAATGATTTATTATCAGTTGCCATGGCTCTCTCTCCCTGTACAACATGAATTTCCACCGATGGCTGATTATCTGCAGCAGTGGAGAAGATTTGTGAGCGGGCAGCAGGAATGGTTGTGTTCCTCTCTATCAGCTTCGTTGCTACTCCTCCCATGGTTTCAATACCGAAGGAAAGTGGAATAACATCAAGAAGCAAAACATCCTTTACATCTCCCGACAAAATAGCTCCCTGCACTGCAGCACCAAGAGCAACAACTTCATCTGGGTTTATAGATTTGTTCGGCTCTTTACCAAAAAAGTTTTTAACACTCTCTGCAATTTTTGGCATTCTTGTTTGCCCACCAACTAAAAGCACTTCGTTTATCTCCCCAACCTTAAAGGGAGAGGCTTCCATCGCTCGCTTAGTAATAGCCATAGCGCGATCAACAAACTCACTTGCAAGTTCCTCAAGTTTGGCTCGAGTCATCTTGAGCAAAAGGTGCTTTGGTCCCGACGCATCGGAGGTAATGAATGGGATATTTATCTCAGTCTCCATGGCTGTGGAGAGCTCTATTTTGGCCTTCTCTGCCGCCTCATCTAAGCGCTGAAGAGCGAGAGAGTCGTTCCTCACGTCTATGCCAGATTCTTTCTTATATTCATCTGCTATCCAATTTAAAATCTTTTGATCTATGTCCTTACCACCAAGATGCGAGTCTCCATCTGTGGACTTAACTTCCACAACATCATCACCGACTTCAAGAATTGAAACATCAAAAGTTCCACCACCAAAGTCGAAGACTGCTATCTTCTCATTTTTCTTTTTATTCAAACCATAAGCGAGAGCTGCAGCTGTTGGCTCATTTATAATTCGCTTCACATCGAGACCAGCGATTTGCCCAGCATCCTTCGTTGCTTGTCTCTGTGCGTCGTTAAAATATGCTGGGACTGTTATAACAGCCTCTGTTATTTTTTCTCCAAGTTTGGCTTCAGCATCAGTTTTAAGCTTCTGCAGTATTTGAGCAGAAATTTCCTCAGGTCGGAAGTCCTTATCCCCCATCTTTACCATTACTCCACCGCTTGGACCTTCCTTAACCTCAAAGGGCACTACCGCCTTATCCTTTTGCACCGCTGGATCCGCAAAATTGTGACCTATAAAGCGCTTAATACCGAAAATGGTGTTCTTAGGGTTGGTGACAGCTTGACGCTTAGAAAGGAGGCCCACAAGGCGTTCCCCAGTTTTGGAAACTGCCACAATGGAAGGGGTGGTACGAGCGCCCTCACTGTTTTCAACAATCTTTGGTACACCAGCTTCCATAACAGCTACAGCTGAGAAGGTTGTACCCAAATCTATTCCGATGATCTTAGCCATGGTTGTTTAATTAATATCTATTAATTTTATACTCACCAATCCGTACCTTTGCAGGTCGGAGTGTTTTGCCAGATAGTATATAACCTTTTTGCAGAACTTCAAGAATTTGGTTATCCTCCTCCTTATTTTCTGTGGGAATTACTCCGATAGCTTCGTGGTGTTTAGGGTCAAACATTTCGTGGAGTGGATTTATTTCTTCCAACTCGTGCTGTTTTAATGTTCTGAGCATTAAATTCTGTATAACCTCGACGTCCTTACTCCCGTGGGACACGGCCGAACTGAAGGCGTCGAGAATAGGTATCAATTCTGCCAAAACGTCTGACTTGGCAAACTTTACGAACTCTTGCTTAGCATCCTCGTCTCGCTTACGCATGTTTACAAAGTCTGCCTTAGCTCGTTGCAACTGATCTAAGTAATCCTTAGCCTTCTCCTCAGCCATTTTTAGCTTTTCTCTAAGCTTTTTAAGAGCATCCCCCTGATGCTCTTCGGCTACGACTGAATCATCAAGATTCTCTGGGGCATCATCAAAAACAATGTCATCCTTGTCACTCATAGTTTCCTAATTATAACCGAATTTCTACCAAAATCAAGGGTGGACTAACGTTTACTCCACTGAGGAGCTTTGCGGGCTTTTTTGAGACCGAATTTGCGTCGTTCTTTGGCACGAGGGTCACGTTTGAGGAAGCCCTTAACCTTGAGCTTACCTCTCAAATCTTTATCAAATATTTCTAGGGCGCGAGCAATACCATGTGAGACTGCAACAGATTGGCTAGATATACCACCTCCGTTTACGTGGACTGTCACTTTAAACTTTTGAGTTACTTCTGCTGCATCAAAGGTTGAGGTCACATTCCTACGAAGTTCTGCAACTGGGAAGTAGTCATCAAATTCTCGGCCATTTATTTCAAAAGACATTTTAGTTGCTGGCGTAATGCGTACACGAGCAATGGAGGTCTTTCTTCGTCCTGTAGCACCTATGTATCTCTCAGTTTTTTCAGTCATACTAATCTGTAATTTTTAATCGCTTTATCATTTGAGGTCGAAGTTTATTTTTTGGAAGCATACCAAGCACAGCTCGTCTCAAAATTTCCTTTCCTCCCTTCTTATCCTTCATATCCTGCATAGAAGTGAGTTTAAGTGCTCCTGGGTAGCCAGAGTGGGAAGCATAAGTCTTGTTTATAAGTTTTTTAGCATCAAAAACCATACTGTTAGCGTTTGAAACTGACACTTCCACATCCGCAATCTTATTCTTGGCGAAGTCTGTTCGATTTTTCCCCATTAAAAGAACTGCTATCTCTGTTGCGAGTCGTCCGGGTTTCTTTTTGGCTGCATCAAAAGTAAATTTTTGCATGTTTTTATACAAATTCAATTACTGCCATTGGAGCTCCGTCAGAACCTCTACGGACAAGCTTCGTTATTCTTGTATACCCTCCCTCTCTGGTTTTGTAGGTCTCTGCTAGAGAGCTAACTAATTTTTCTGTAGCCATTTTACCAACTCTCGAAACTAGTAGTCTTTTTGATGCCGGAGTCTGTCTCTTTCCCATAGTTACAAGCTTTTCAACAAAGGGTCTGAGTTCCTTGGCTTTTGGCTCCGTTGTTTTGATTTTGCCTGTGAGTACAAGATTGTGCGCCAAAGACTTCATCAAAGCCTTTCTCTGGTTTCTTTCTCTTCCGAATTTTCTGTTGGCGTTGTGATGCCTCATGGCGAGTTACTATAGCTTATTTAAGCGTTATTCCAAACTCACCTAAGGCCTTCTTAATTTCCTGTATACCCTTGCTTCCAAGTCCCTCTATGTCTAAGAGGTCCTTCTCCTTCTTTCTGGCCAAGCCCCCAACGGTACGAATGTTGCCGTTGCTTAGGGCATTATGCGTTCGGGCAGAAAGGTCGAGAGACTCAACTCTTGTTTTAAGAATTTCTGGATCAATTTCGGACCTCATTATCATCTCAACCTCCTTTGGCATAGATGACATGACTATCTCCTCTTCCTTAAAGCCTATGATGGCCTTAAGTTGGTTAATCATTATCTCGATTGATTTTGTCAGTGCCTCATTTGGACTGATAGTGCCATCTGTTTCAATAAAAAGTTTGAGTTTGTTAAAGTCTGTCCTGTCTCCAACGCGCATGTTCTCAACCTCATAACTAGCTCGTCTTATTGGAGTGAAGATAGCATCAAGAGCAATAAAACCAATATCAACTCTTTCCTTTTGAAGTACTTCCTTTTGAATGAAGCCCAATCCTCTTTCAGCATGTATTTCAATTTCCAAAGTTGTGTTCTTCCCTGTGATGGTTGCAATGTGTTGCTCTGGATTAAGTATCTCCACTTGTCCCGGAATTTCAATATCAGCTGCCGTTACCTCCTTCTCACCTTTGATTTTGAGATTAAGAGTTTGAGATTCGTCAGTAGAGAAACGCATTCTTACTCGCTTCAAGTTTAAAAGGATAGTGATGACATCCTCCTTAACTCCGTCAATTGTTGAGAATTCATGCGAAACACCAGGAATTTTTACCGAAGTGATGGAAACACCAGGAAGTGAGGAGAGGATAATCCGACGAAGACTGTTACCTAGAGTGTGACCGTAACCAGGATAAAGACCTTCTATCTCGTATACCCCCGTGACCCCCTCCTCAGAGACAATCTTTGGTTTCGACGGAAGAAGTATTGTGTAGTCGGCCATAAATTTTGAAATATTTA
>CAYHKS010000013.1:0-13501 GCA_964357345.1 uncultured Candidatus Saccharibacteria bacterium
TGGTGGTTTGTGCTGTCTCTCTATTGTGATGCTTGGTGTTGGTCCATATATCACCGCTTCTATCATCATGCAGTTGCTCACCCTCATGGTGCCGAAGCTCAAAGAAATGTATCAAGAGGAGGGGAATGCCGGTAGGATGAAATTTTCTCAATACTCACGTCTTCTGTCTGTACCTCTAGCGGTTTTACAAGGCTATGCCTTCATCACCCTTTTTCAAAAGCAGGGAGTTTTGCCCTCGCTTTCATTTGGCACACTGGTTCTCGATATGATTCTCGTCACGGCCGGTTCCATGCTTTTGGTCTGGTTGGGCGAACTAATTTCAGAATTTGGCGCAGGTAATGGTGTTTCTTTGATTATCTTTGCTGGTATTGTAAGCGGACTTCCGGCTGTATTGGGGCAGACACTCTTTACTTTTGACCCATCGCAGATACCTGTTTATGTTGCCATGTTGGCGTTTACAGTCCTGCTTATTTTTGGGGTGGTAGTAGTTAGTGAGGCAGAGAGGCCTATCCCTATAACTTATGCAAGACAAGTGCGAGGTAGTAGTAGTGTGACAGGGGGAGTACAGAGTTATCTTCCTTTGAGATTGAACCAAGCTGGAGTTATCCCAATAATCTTCGCTTTGTCTATCATGCTTTTTCCTCAAATGATCCTCCAATTTCTAGTCGGTTCAACTAATGCTCTCATTGCTCAAGTTTCTTCCTTCTTAACTTCATTACTAAATAATGTTTGGTTCTATGATATTTCCTATTTCTTACTTGTTTTTCTCTTTACCTACTTCTATACGGCTGTTACCTTCGACCCAGAACAAATAGCCGAGAATCTTCAGAAGTCGGGGGCTTTCGTACCAGGAGTTAGACCCGGCGAGCCGACCTCCGACTACATTTCTAAAGTTCTCACCAGACTAACCCTTGTCGGAGCCCTCTTCCTTGGATTTATTGCAGTACTCCCTCTTATTCTTCGTTCTATCACAGGCATACAATCTATGGCTATTGGAGGCACAGCCCTTCTAATCGTAGTAACGGTTGTCATTGATCTATTGAAAAAAATAAATGCCCAAGTTTCTGTCCGAGAGTACTAGTTTGCACTATAATAGTTAGTGCATGCTACACACAATTATATTTATCGGTAGGAGTGGTTCTGGCAAGGGGACTCAAGCTGATCTCTTAAAGAACAGAATAAATAGTCACGATATCAATAAAAAGAATATTCTTTATATAGAAACTGGGGATAAATTCCGAGAGTTTGTCAGAGGAAGAAGTTATTCATCAAATCTCTCTAAGCTGATATATGACAGAGATGCAAGACAACCTGATTTTCTTGCCTGTCTTATGTGGGGTGGAGTACTGCTCGAACAGCTAGAGGAAAACATGCATGTCATTTTTGATGGAGTTGCTCGCTCTGAACCAGAAGCGCGGATGTTATCTACTGCTCTCTGGTTTTATAAACGTGAGAATACGACCGTCATTTACATCAACGTTAGTCGAAAGTGGAGCGAAGAGAAACTATTAAAACGAGGAAGAATGGATGATGTAAATATTGAGAGGATAGACAAGCGCCTTGATTGGTTCGACAAAGATGTCTTGCCTGCCATAGGTTATTTCCGAAGCAATCCCTTTTTTCGTGTTATTGAGATAAATGGAGAGCAAAATGTTGAAGCGGTTCATGCCGAGATAGTGGCTAAGTATGAATACAACTAGTTCAAATGGCCATACTGCTGAAGACTAAAGACGATATTGAGATAATGCGTGAAGGAGGCAAAAGACATGCTGAAATCTTGCGTGCCTTGGGGGAGATGGTGGAACCGGGGATGTCAGCCCTCGTTTTAGAGGAGGAAGCTCTTCGGCTTGTAAGGGCTCATGGTGACACTCCTGCGCACCTTAATTACACTCCCCATGGAGCTAAGAGACCCTTTCCCGCTGCTTTGTGCATATCAGTCAACGACGAGATAGTGCACGGCATTCCAAACGAAAAGGAGAAGATTTTCAAACAAGGGGATTTAGTTTCGATTGATTTATCTATCAAGCACAGGGGACTTATAACTGATTCGGCTATCACGGTAGCGGTTGGTGCGATAGATGATGAGTCAAAAAAACTTTTAGAGGTAACGAAGAAGGCTTTAAACGCGGGAATAAAAGAAGCTAAGGCGGGGAATCATGTTGGTGATATTGGCGAAGCAATAAATAAAGTAATAGAAGCGAGTGGCTTCTCTATTGCTGATGATCTTGCTGGACACGGAGTTGGTTTTGAACTACACGAAGAGCCCTATGTCCCAAATATTGGTTTGGCGGGTGAGGGTGATGAACTCGTGCCTGGGATGGTCATAGCTATTGAGCCAATGGTCAACGTAGGAGGGCCCGAGATTGTTGATAGTGATGATGGTTATACAATCAAAACTTCAGATGGTTCTAACAGTGCTCACTTCGAGCACACAGTTGCAATAACGGAGAAAGGCAATATAATTCTTACTTCAACAAGCGAAGAGTAGAAAGAGCTTGCTCGTTCTAACTCTGAGCGAAGTTGAAGAAAGCTCAGCTTACAACTATGACACATTTAAAAGAAGAACAGACATTCGTTTTAGTGAAGCCGGACGGAGTACGGAAGGGGTTGATTGGGGAGATTATAAAAAGATTTGAACAAAGAGATCTAAAGATTGTGGCTCTTGAGTTGTTTCAGCCGACTAAAGAACAAATTAATGACCATTATCCCAAAGACACAGCTTGGATAACACGTCTTGGTGAAAAAAGTCTAAGTACATATGCACAATACAGTATAGATCCCGAACCTCTTCTCGGCACAAAGGATGCTCATGAGATTGGAGTACAAGTTCGTAAATGGCTTGTTGATTATATGCTCTCCGCTCCACTTGTTCGTATTGTAGTACAAGGTCTTCACGCGGTAGATATGGTTAGAAAAATTGCTGGTCCCACTCTTCCATATAAAGCTGATATGGGTACTATACGTGGAGATTTCTCAAATGATTCTCCAGCGCTAGCAAATAGTGAAAAGCGCGCAGTAATGAACATGATTCACGCTTCTGAAACTCCGGAAGAAGCTAAACATGAGATAAAACACTGGTTTGGTACATCAAAAACCTTCAACTACAAACGTTTCGGCGTTGACGAATAGAAAAAATGATTCTGTATTCGTGGCTCGGATTGCTCATATTCTAAAAATCTGTGGATTAGTCCTCAGAAAGAGCTTTTATTGCAGGTTGTCGAGTATATAATTGGAGCCAGGGTTATCTAAGGTATTATCTAGCTAACCAATATTAAGGGATCTCGAATCGTGTCAAGCCTCGGCTCGCCACTGAGAGAACCCACCTAGTTGCTACAACTAGGGAATACCACGATAACCCGACGAGAGTTCCCGCCAAGGCGGGATTTCTCGTTTATAATATGCCAATGAAGACAAACCGTTCACTACTACTTATCACTTTTGCCTCCATAGCACTGTTTGGTGCATTGCATCAGATAGGTTCTGCATTCTTTTTCTATTGGAGTCTTGGTTGGTTTGACGGATTGATGCATTTTCTAGGAGGACTCTCAATGGGTTTGCTTTTTCTTTGGATTCGTTACGCTTCTTCATTGTTCGCTAAAGTTGTACCAAGCAATAAGGGGATAATGCTTGGAGTACTTGGGTTTGTTCTAGTTGTGAGTGTTGGATGGGAAATATTTGAGTATGTTTTCGATATTGCTGATCCTATTGGAGGTAATTATGTTCTTGATACCACCTATGATTTGATTTTCGATTTTTGCGGGGCAGTAGTCGCCGGACTAATTGGTCGAACTAAAAGATTGTATGACTAACCCGACTCTCACTTGTTATGGAGGTGTTGGGACAGTCACAGGAGCAAATTTTTTGTTTGAGATTGGTGATAAAAAAATATTAATTGATTGTGGATTATTTCAAGGGTTAAGAGATTCTGAAGCGAAAGAAAAATCTAAATTTGATTATGATCCAGCTGAAGTAGATTTTCTTTTTATCACTCATGCCCACATTGACCACATAGGTAGGATTCCTGATCTTGTTTTGGCAGGATTTAAGGGAGTTATATATTCAACTCCTTTGACTAAAGAAATTGCCGAACTCATGCTTCATGATCTCGTGCATATTAATGGAGGAGACGACGCAATAGTTGGCAGGGTTTTAAGTCTTTGGCAGACCATTGATTATCATCAAACCAAAGATTTTGGTGGATTCACCGTGGAACTATTCGATGCTGGGCACATTCTTGGTTCTTCTATGTACAAGTTTGCTTTTCCAACAGGAAAATCGATGCTTTTCACTGGTGACTTGGGCAACTCTCCCGCTCCATTACAAAGCGAAAGGGAAAAAGTGACAGGAGTGTCATATATCCTAATGGATTCAGTTTATGGTGATAGAAATCACCAAGGAGGAGAGGCAAGAGATGCTCAGTTTCTCTCTCTTATCACCGAAGTTATAGCTAAGAAAAGCACTCTACTCATTCCAGTTTTCTCTCTTGAGCGGGCACAGGTGATTGTTCATGATTTGGACAATCTTTTTGAGACAAAAAAACTTCCAAATATACCAGTTTTTCTTGACTCACCGCTTGCTATTCATATCACTGAGATATACAAGAGAGTTTTGACTAAAGGCAGAGATGATTTTAATTTCAATAAATTTAAGGAAACCGCTCAGGTCAGAGACTCTATAGAAATTGCTAAAGTTTCAGGGCCGAAAATAATTTTAGCCGGCTCGGGGATGTCGACGGCTGGTCGCATTGTGATTCATGAACAGAGATACTTACCAGACCCTAATGCCATAATTCTTTTTGTTGGCTACCAAGCTGCGGGGACCTTGGGGAGATTAATCCAAGATGGAGCCAAGAAAGTGGAGATAAATGATCACATAATAGAGGTGAGAGCTAAGGTAGTAAATATTGAAGGATTTTCTGCCCACGCGGACTCGGATCACTTGGTAGAATTTGTTTCTGAAAACCAAGAAACGCTAAAGAAAGTTTTCATTACTATGGGAGAGACGAAGTCCTCCATCTTTCTTGCTCAACGTCTTAAGGACGAACTTGATGTGGAGTCGGTTATTCCCGAAAGAGGTAAAAAATACGAACTGGATCTTTAGTTACTTGACCGCTTCGACGATTTTAGCGAAAACAGTAGGGGAGTTTTCAGCAAGGTCGGCTAGGATTTTGCGATCAAGTTCTATATTTTTCTTTTTCAACATATTTATAAACTTTGAGTAGGAGAGGCCGAGAGGTTTAAGGGCAGAAGAGATGCGGACGTTCCAAAGTCGGCGGAAGTCACCTTTTTTGTCTCGTCTATGGGCGAAGGAGTAGGTACCCGCGTGGAAGATGGCTTCATTTGCCTGACGTTCCTTGGTAGAACGACCAAAGCGGTAACCCTTAACCTTTCTTAAGACATTTCTCCTATTTTTGAGGGCGTTGACGCCTTTTTTGACTCTAGTCATTTCGGCTTGCTTATTTGATATTTACAAGGAATCGACTTCTATCTTTGTTTGACATATGGAACTCGGTACTGCGTCCCTTGGTGCCTCTGGTAGAGCTGTTCTCCTTAGCATTAAAGTGGTTCTGACCTGATTTGCGAGTCAAAAGCTTGCCATTTTTAGTGACCTTGATGCGCTTCTGGAATGACTTGTTCGTTTTCATCGACATAAAAATAGGCCCAATTCAGGCCTGTATATACTACTTATTTCTAAAGATTTGTCCAGCTATCTGATATAATCAATCTATGAATAAAAAGAGCCTATTTGGAATTGTCTTTTTGCTTTTTGCTGTGGTGGGGGTTATCTTTGCTCTGAGAGATCTCAATGATGCTAGAGCGGGTGGTGGTTATGCAGTTTTGCCGATATTAGTTTTTGTCACACTACCCTCTTTGATTATTGGAATTTGGTTTATGGTTAAATCTCGCAAAGCGTCAGTCTCTGGTCTGGGTGAATCTACAGGAAATAATTACACCAAGCTTATAACCTTGCTCTTGCTGGCTACTACGGTCATGAACGTTATCTTCACATACAGAAAAATAGACGGGGTATGGCTAGTCTTTAATGCAATTCTTTTGATAATTTGTGCCCTTCTATTATTAAAAAGGCAGTTAGGGATTATTTTATTGCGAGGCATTTCTGTTTTAGGCATACTTCTTTCTGCGGTTTGGGGTTTGTCTATTCCGGTCTCCGGATCTGCGAGAACCTTCCATTTGATGAGCCAATATTTGGCCGATAACGGCTTATACTTAATAATCCTAGGCACACCTCTATGGATCATTTTCCTTCTCTACACCTTTTCCTCTTCAGCTAAAACTTTGAAAACGAGTTAGGCATGCTCGATGATGGCGGTCATGCCCTTGGGACTCTTTTTAGGAGCGTCGGCTACTTTGTAGGGGACGGATACCAGTTTCAAAAGTCTCTCTATCCTCTCTTTTAAGAACTTCTCATCTAGGTATTTAGCTCTACCAGGGAGGAAGAGGCTAATCTGGACTCGATTGCCTTCTGCAAGCCACTCACTAGCCTTCTTGGCCTTGAGGTCAAGATCATGCGTGCCAGTACCGAGTTTAACTTGAACATTTTTTATTTCTACCGAGTGAGATTTAGATTTAGCCACCTTCTCCTTCTTGGCCTCCGCGTACATATACTTACCAAGGTCAGTGATTTTAGCTACTGGGGGGATAGCGTTGGGAGAGATTTCTATCAAATCCAGACTAAATTCGGAGGCCTTTTTTAGAGCATCTTCGAGGGAAAGTACACCAAAATTTTCTCCCTTCGGTCCAATGACACGTACTTCTTTAGATCGTATTGCGTGATTCGTGCGCGGGGCGAGCAAGTCTGTTGGTGTTAATTGTTGTGAGTATACACTATTTACTGTGTCCTATCTACTGTTACTATATACCAATGGAAATCAAGCATAGTCTTCCTGACCTTGAGAGTATTCTTAGAGCTAGGAAGCCGATAGCAAACACTTTTGAGAAAACTCAACAGACTCTCTCAGGTCCTGAGCGTTTTGCTGTTTATATCACCCACCATGTGGGCTCTATCGAATTTTTCTCGATACTAGCAATATGGAGCTTCGGTTGGCTCGGTTGGAACCTTTTTGCTCCTATTGGTTTACGCTTCGACCCAGCTCCCGCTTTTGTCATTTGGCTTTTTCTCTCCAATGTTATACAACTTATTCTTCTCCCACTTATTTTGATAGGGCAGAATCTTGATGACAGACATTCAAACTTGCGAGCTGAAGCCGACTACAAAGTAAACAAGCGAGCCGAAGAAGAAATCAAAATTATTATTGGTCACCTCGAGAACCAAAATGAGATGATGCTCGAGATATTTAGAAAACTCGATGGTCGGTAGAGTCTCCGACCTATTCGGAGTCTTGTATGTGAGTTTCTTAAAAATCTAAGAAAAATACGAACAAGCCTCTGAAGTTTAGAGGCTTTGTTCTTTCTTAGGTTACTTCCCATACACCGAGGTTGCCCATGCAAATGGATGGCTTTATCCAGAGGGTGCAGGAATGTAATGGGAGGTTGGTTCTGATACAGGCTCCTCGTGGGGCCCCAGCCAGGATCTCTCTTCTTACAGAAACCCCTGATGGGTTCGTCGACGAAGACGGGAGTCCCTACCCCCGCAACATCTGGAAGAGTCCTTCCACGCCCGCATAACTGCGGGCTTTTCTTTTAGTGTTAGACTTTACAAATGGAACACGAGACTTTTTGGACATTGCTCAAGGATCCGGCTCACTGGCAATTTGAGTTGTTTCTCATTCTTATATTTGATGTTTTGATTGGAGTATTGATTTGGCCGAGAATAAAAAAGTTTATTACTCACCACAAAGAAGACGATGAGAGGTTGGATGATCTAGAGAAGAGAATCTTAGACTTAGAAAAAAAGATTTAGCTTGTTAGCTCTCTTTTTCTGTAAAGATAACCAATCTTTCAGAATAATTTTTAGAAACTTTATCCCAGATACCAATGCAGGTAATAAGATTTAGGCGAGCCTTACCATCATTTGAAATAAATATCTCTGGGTCGTAGGTATCAAAATTGTAAGTAGCAATTCTGGTTACCACGAAGGAGAGAGTGACACCATCACTATCTTCTATTAAAACTTTATCCCCGACCACTAGAAGATGTAAGTTTGTGAATACAGCTGGTGCGCCATTTTCCCAATTCACATGTCCATCAATTACAGCTGACCCTTCTTCCCCAGGGTGTGGACCTAGTTCGTACCAAGCGACATTTTGAGGATTTTTTGGTATGCCCATTGCGCCTGCACCTGTGATCCCGGTCGACTCAACATTTGCATCAAGATCGATCGTTGGAATCATAATGCGAATAGGCACTCCACTCTTGGTTACTGTTGTGGCTGTCGTGGCTAGTGGGCTAGCTATGTCGTAGGAAGGCGAGAGGATTTGGGAAAAGACCGAGGGTAAACTTACCAAAATCACAGCCAACAATCCCAGCTTCAGGATTTTGTTTGCAGAGATTTTATAATTTATTTTATGTTCCAGGATCCTATTTTTCTGTTAGAGATTGCAATAAGCAGGAGGCTACTTACAACTAAGACAATTAATTGCCAAGAAAGATTTGATGAACTTGGGTCAACACCGGTATAGGGAAGACTATAGATAACTGGTGTGGATGATGCTTGTGGCAATGGTTGAACTAGAGTGACCACTGGTGTCGAAGTAGAAGTAGGATTAACCACTGGCACAACTACTACAGGTGGAACTACTACTGGTGGAACTACTACTGGAGCGCAAGAAGTGATGCTGATGTTGTTGTTGTCTAGAGTCACTGCTCCGTTACGCGCCAAAATCCTGCCATTAACAGATGTTCCCGTAGTTAAAGTGATGGAAGTCATGGCTAGGATATTTCCGACAAAACTGGAATTTGTTCCTAGTGTTGCGGATGAGCCGATTTGCCAGTAGACGTTGCAAGCTTGGGCACCGTTGATGAGATTAACACTGCTGTTGGAAGCAGTAGTGAGAGTTGATCCTGCCTGAAAGATGAAGACTGCATTTTGATTCCCACCACCGTCTAGAGTTAAACTTCCAGTCAAACCGATAGATGACATAGATGTGTAGACACCTGGAGTTAAGGTCTGACCACCTAGGTCGCCAGCTATTGTGTTGGTCCCGCTTTGTGCACCTAGAGCATTGTAGGCTGTTACAAGATCTGTTTGAGCCGTCACTGCCAATGCGTTGGCCACGTTTTGTGAGCCACTAACTAATCCTGGTGGAAACCCGGCAACTGCACTACCAGGACTTAATCCTAAATTTCCGCTAATAACACTAGAGCCAGTATTGGTGATAGCAGAACCCGCAAGAACCGCAAAGTTATTCGCCGCTCCCAAACTAACAGCAGAAGCTGCTAGTGCTGTACTCGATACGCCAAAGAATAAGGACACAGTTAACAAAATCACTGAAACGTTTCTAAGAATTTTCATTTTAAATTAATATAGTTTATCTAAATACCTCATATGTAAGCCGTAATAGGATTGGAAATATTACGTCACATAACTACCTAATCAGGAGGTTTAAAAAAGGCACAGACTACTTTGTCTGTGCCATCTGGGGTGGAGCCCCGTCGGGGAACTTGGCGGTGGAATCTTCCATTTCATATGGCCAGAGCCAGTTCACCTCTTTGAGGTTGACTAGGTCATAACCCTTTGTTTTTCCACGGTTATGAACGGGGCAAGTTTTGACGCGAGTGACCTTGATTGTTACCCCCTTTTCGCACTTGGTGAGAAGGTCGTAACGAGCTCCGTCGCCCTCGATGACACAGACGCATCTTGGGTTAAGGAGATTATTCCTTCTCCTTCTCATTACCTGAAGCAAGTTCATCTCCCGACTACTTTCCCCAGCCATAGTTCCTCCTGAGTTTCGGGGTCTCTTCTCACCCTACTCCTCTGTATTTTAAAAAGCAAAACCGCTCCCAAAATACCCATATCCCTGCCAAGGCATTGCCTTGGCAGGGAGCCGGAACTAGATAATAAGCAAAATTGTTCCGATGAAAATAAAAATGAAGGAGACAATCTTCACAAACAAGTGTTTCTCGTGGAAGAAGGTTCTGCCAGAGATAATGGAAATTAGAATTTCGAAGGCTCGCCTAGCGGTAGAGATAACCGATGCTGGGGCAAAAAGGTAAGCAAAACTGGCCAAGAGTCCTGCAATGCCTGCAAAAAGTGATTGTCCTAGAAAAATTGGATGGAGAAGATATTTAAATACGTTTTCTTTTGAGTACCACTTGGCAGCTATGATAAAAGAGACCAAAAGAATGATGTACATGAGCAATTGCTCGGCAACCACGGAGTTGTAGTGCGTAATGTCGAACTTATAGAGTGAGATGGTGGCTGTGGCTAAGACTGCAGAGATGAGGGAAATAAACTTACCCTTGGCGCTTAGCCCATGATTCATAAGTAGAAAGATTAAGGTCACGACAAGCACTCCTATACCAGCATATTGCTCAAAAGAAAGTCTGTAGCCCAAGGCTGTGTCCACAATGAGGAGGAGGGGAATGGTAACAATTCTAAGGAAAGAAAAAGTGCTTCTGTCTGCGGTGAGGACGGCGTGGAGGGAGATGAAAGTGAGGACAATTTCGACGACGGCTCTCGAAATAAAAGTGGGGAGGCTTGAGAGGGTGAAGACGAAAGAACCTTCCTTGAAGATGGCAATCAGAACGAGAAATATCAATGCCCAAAAAGCACTCAAAAATCCCCAAGCGTATAGACTCTCCCTCTTCTTCTCTACTTCATATTTACCAACGGAAGTACTAGCTTCAGCAAATATTTCCGCCGCTGCAATCAAAAATATTCCAATCATTATCTAGATTGTATCAGCAAACAAAAAACTTTTTGTGATATGAAAAACCACGAGAAATAAAAAGCCCCGACTAGTCGGGGTTAGGCTGCCAAGGGGAGGGAAGTGGGAACAGTCTCGGGCTGGTTATTGTAAATCGGAATTTCTTCCAGTCGGTCTTTCTCCTCCCACCATCTTGGATCGTCTGGGCATTCCGTGTGAGCACGTTCCGTCCAGATGTGCTTTTTGTCCACAACGACCCACGCGCAGTACATATCACCAGGCTCTATAAGATGAGCACAGTGTATGCAATCGTGGGTCTTCCACGCCACATTCTGAAAGGACCGGATGATTCTATGACCCAGCCTTTCGTCAGCCATAGAACCTCCCGTGTTAAGTTCTAACCAAAGATTACACTCCCGTATTTAAAAAGCAAAACCACTCCCAAAATACCCATATTTCTGCCAAGGCCGGGCCTTGGCAGAAAGCTAAAAAAAGCCACGTGGTGAACGTGGCGTTGGAAGTTAACCCCCAGGAAGCTGGAAGTTCTGAGAGATGATTGTTGAGTTAGGGGGCCAGCCAGAGCCTTCCCAGTCGATATCCAGGTAGTCTCCGACTTGGGGTAGGTGGGTGATGAAGAGGAAGAATGTTTCCTCATCACCCAAAATGACGGCACGAATGTTCTCGTCGTTGACGGCGGGGTTGTCACAGTTGAGCCAGTCTAGGCTATCTGGGCCATCCACATGGATATCGGACTCACGCAGGACGCTGGCTACGAGCTCAGCAGTGAGTTGTGCCCGTGTCTGTGGAGAATGAAAGATTCTGACATTTTTGCCCGGAATTTGCCAAGCAAATTGCCTCACGTTCTCTACGCAAGCCTTAGCCCCTGCAGGGGTTAAGATGGTTGTTTTCCCATCCCGACTGTCCTTCGCATGACGCATCAGAGCGTAATTCGGGGCAAAGAATTTAGACATGGTGGGAGTCCTCAAAAAGGTAAATGAACGAACTCTGTGAGCACATTAATGCAACAAAATTATACTGTCAAATTAGTGGCGCTGCAGATTACTGCAGCATCTCGAAGATCCTGGTGAGGACTACAAAAATCAAAAGCGCCCGAAGGCGCTTAGGTTTTTGTGGAGATGCCGAGAATCGAACTCGGGTGCAAGATCGAATCAGATTGAGGTCTACGTGAGGTAGTTTGCTTCATTGAGTTCGAGTACAAAGATACAAAACAAACGAAAGCTCTTTATACTCTATCCTCATTGTTTAGAAGGAGAGCGAGGAAGCTCTACTTCGAGTCCAAAGTATTCCACAACTTTCAGTCCCTTGGACAAAGACTGAGGTCATGCGCACATGCGAGCTTACGCTCTAGCGTATGCGAACTGGAAGTCACTCATACCGAAGTATGGAGATATCCGTGCAAGTGTTGATTTTGCAGTTGAGTTTGAAGCGGATTTAAGAGTCACTTCAGCTCTCTCACGCGTCAATCTGATGAGCGTCCTTGTCTAGGCCGATCATCCCCGTATTAATATTTACAACGTTCTATCTAGGTCTCTCTCGGTGTCTCGTTTTTTTATAGCCTCACGTTTGTCGAATTCCTTCTTACCGCGAGCGATGGCGAGCTTCACCTTGATGAACCGACCCTTATTATACACCGTAAGAGGCACAATTGTCAAGCCCTTAGTCGTTTCAGCTTTGGCGAGTCTCTCAAGTTCGCCCTTCTCTAGAAGGAGTTTCTTAGCTCTTTGGGGGTCATAGTCAGCCGGCTGATTTTTAGGCTGATAGGGAGGGATTTCCGCCCCTCGAAGGAAGGCCTCTTTGCCCAATATTGAGACGTACGAGCCGGCCAAGTTCATTCTGCCCATTCGCACACTCTTTACTTCTGGCCCTGTAAGTTCTATCCCAGCTTCAAAAATCTCTAAGAGCTCGTAGTCGAATTTGGCTTTGCGATTTTCCGCGAAGTTACCCATTAGTGAATTATATACAAATTTAGGTATAATGCGGACAAATGGCGGGGAAAAAAGGCACAAGAATAGTTATTACAAAAAAAGGTAATAGTGGTGGAAGTGGCAAGAATGGACCGAAACTGCCAACTCCAAACCAAAGTTTCGTGAGGCAGGCCATGTTGGCTCTTGTCATCTTTATAGTTTTGACGAGTGTCTACTCGGCTTTGAGTGAGAGCAAGAACAAAGCTCCACAAATTTCTCTCTCCGAACTTTCTCAAAATATTTCTCAAGGACTTGTCACTTCGATAAGCGTGAAGGGAGAGGAACTCTCGATAAAATATAAAGATGGAAGTGAGAAGGCTTCAAAGAAGGAAGAGGGAACAGCTCTCACTACTACTCTGGCCAATTACCAAGTTCCTAAAGAAGCATTAAACGGAGTTGAGGTAAGTGTGAACAACGACAGAGGATTGGGTTTCTGGGTTCTCTCACTGGCTCCAATAATTTTGCCAATACTTTTTGTCATCTTTTTCCTTTGGTTTATTTCAAGACAAGTTAAGGGAGCTGGGATGCAAGCCTTCACCTTCGGTCAGTCTAAAGCGAGACTAATTCACCCTGATGACAAAGTTTCTAGGATCACCTTCAAAGATGTAGCTGGGGCTAAAGAGGCTAAAGAAGAGTTATCGGAAATTGTAGATTTTTTGAGGAATCCTAAAAAGTTTTTGGACATTGGAGCAAGAATTCCAAAAGGCATTCTTTTGATGGGGGCACCGGG
>CAYHKS010000014.1:0-12805 GCA_964357345.1 uncultured Candidatus Saccharibacteria bacterium
AGAACTCATCTAGCGTACCAAATCCTCCAGGGTAAAAAATGAGAGCTTCTGCCAAAAAGGATAAACAAACCTTGCGAACGAAGAAGTAATCTGGGTCAACTTGTTTGGTCAAGTAATCATTCGTAATCTGTGGATGAGGGAGCTTAATAGTGAGTGCTAAGGAAACGCCACCATTTTCTTTGGCACCTCTGTTGGCCGCTTCCATAATTCCTGGACCCCCACCTGTAAGCACAGCATATCCAAGTTCTTTGGCTATGCGTCCTGCCAAAGTTCTTGCTGAAAGGCAGGCAGGGTCATCCTGTGGTAAGAGACTAGAGCCAAAAAAAGTGACCGATTTAGGGTAATCGGCCAAAAACTCAAATCCTTCCGTAAATTGGCTAGCTATCTTATCTACTCGAAGTTTGGTGAGTTTTTCCAGTCTTTGCTTTTGTTCTTTTTCCATAAGGGCTATATAATATCATATACACTAAGAGTAATTTTATGAACAAGAAATTAAACACCGCAATTGCAGTTGGAGTATCGCTTTTGGTTATCGCCGCTCTGTTTTGGGGTAACACCTTTATGAGCTTCATTAATCCGGCACCAGCCGAGGTCAATCAAAACATGGATATAACTTCAGGAGTAGTTAAGGGGGATCTAGTCACGGGTAGTGGTCCGACTGCCTCGGTAGGAGATAAGGTCACAGTGCACTACACTGGGACGCTCACTGACGGCACAGTGTTTGATAGTTCGCGTAGCAGAGGAGCTCCTTTTGCCTTTACCCTCGGTGCAGGTGAGGTTATTAAGGGATGGGATGAAGGAGTAGCTGGCATGAAAGTCGGTGGGACAAGGAAACTTACTATTGCCCCAGATTTTGCCTATGGTGATAGAGCTGTTGGACCAATACCAGCCAATTCCATCCTTATTTTTGAGGTTGAACTTTTGGGAGTAGAGAAGTCACAATAGTCCCATGCATCACGCCGTACTCTTCGTCGGCGAGCGTACACAAACAGATGCTCATATAGAGCAGGTGTTTAAGGAATTTGGAATTAGTATCTTGGGCAATCCAGATGTCTTTGTTGTAAATACCGATGTTTTTTCGGTAGATGATGCTAGAGCTCTGGGCGAAAGGGCAATAGAAAAAGCTTTTGGAGAAAAAAAGTTTTTTGTAGTAAAGGCAGAAAAATATACACCCGAAGCTCAAAACGCCTTGCTAAAAACTTTTGAGGATCCAGTTGCTAGTACTTATTTTTTAATTTCCACTAGAGAGACAAGTATTTTCCTACCCACACTTCTTTCCCGCATGCATGTTGAGAGGGTGGAGGGAGAACTGGAGGAGAATAACGAAGTAAAAAAGTTTCTTAAGAAGACACTCAAACAGCGCATAGACTTCGCTAAGAAGTTTGCGGATGAAAAGGAGGAGCGGGGAGCCGGGGCTCTTTCCGAATTTCTAGATTCTTTAATGTCAGAACTTCGCGCTGGTGGAGCTAAATTAGACGTTCTTAAAAAAATATCCACCTTACGCAAGTATGCTCGTGACTCCTCAGCAATGCCACGCCTCATTCTCGAGCACCTAGCCTTGATCATATAAGTCATACTCGCAACCAAATATGGCTAACTCTGCCAAGCCCTCCCCTTGGCAGAAATAAGGGGTTTTGGGGTTATAAAATGAAAAGCCGCCCACGAAGTGCGCGTGGGCGACTTCTGCGAGCGGCGGGTAGTTACTTGCCGAGAACGACCATCGTGTCGAATCCCTTGTTTCCATCGGGAACCATGTGGATCGACATGATGATGAATTCTCCCTTGAGCAGTTGTGTGATGTACTCGTCAGCGTTCACGGCGCCGTTGCCGTACCTGCCATTGCCGCGGACGATCCGGAGATCTTCGAGTTCGTCGAGATCCCAGTCCTGGTCATGCAGAGTCACAACACCGCGATCCTCGCCTTCGACCCTGGAGTCCTCGAGAACCTTGTTGAGGACCATGAGGACCTTTCTCAGCTCCTCCGCTTGCTCAGTCATAGCTGTTACCTCTCCAAAGGGGGATTTGTCGAGTCTTTTAAGATGATAGCACACTATAAATTAATTGTCAAGTAGTATAAAAAATCCCCATCTCGTGTAGTGAGACGGGGTTACATTTGAAATCTGGCTCCGATTGCTATTCCGAGCGGGATCCCACTCAACACCGCAAGTATGAGCAGGATTATCACCACCTTGTCCTTGTAGAAACCCCGATAGATATCCCATCGCTGGTACCAGATTATCCGATACCAGAAAGCGACAAGGATGGCGAAAGAGACTCCAATCCAGAGAGGTAAGTGTCCTCTGATAAACTCCATGCAGTTCTCCTGATTTGAGAGAGTAGAGGAAGCTAAGTCAGACTTAAGAATATCATGCAAAATATAAAAAGTCAAACAAAATTAAATTATGGCTAACTCTGACAAGCCCTCCCCTTGGCAGAAATAAGGGGTTTTTTGGGATCAAGACGCTTCTTTAAGGTGGTTGAGCGTGCTAAAATCTAAGGATAAATAAACAAAATGGCATACAATTTCTCGCAATTTAAACAGGGAGGTGATGGGGCAGTTGAGTGGTTAAGAAAAGAATATTCTGGACTTCGAACTGGAAGAGCCACAGCAAGTATTTTAGATTCAGTTCTTGTCGATTCGTATGGCTCAAAGGTGCCTATTAACCAATTGGCAAATATAAATCTGGAAGGCTCACAATCTATCCGCATTGTGCCTTGGGATGCAAGTGTATCAAAATCAATTGAGACAGCCATACAGCAATCAAACCTCGGGTTGTCCGTCTCTATAGATGATAAGGGATTGCGGGTAAACTTTCCGAGTCTCACGAGTGAGAGAAGAACAGAACTAACTAAAGTCGCCAAGCAAAAGTTGGAAGAGGCTCGAGTTAGGGTTCGAAACGAGAGAGAAAAGGTTCACTCTGATGTAGAAAAAAAGGAGAAGTTGAATGAGCTCGACAAGGATGATGCTTTCCGCGCCAAGCAAGATTTGCAAAAATTGGTAGATGAGACCAATAAGAAACTCGAAGGATTATTTGAAAGTAAGGAAAAAGAAATACTTGAATAGTTCGACTATGCTCACTATAAATAAATGTCAGTAATAATCTTCTTAATAATTCTTTCAGTACTCGTGGTGGTCCATGAGGCTGGACACATGTGGGTGGCAAAAAGTGTTGGCATACGAGTAGATGAATTTGGTCTAGGCTTTCCTCCAAGAATTAAAAAATTGTTTAATTGGAGGGGGACTGATTTCATTTTGAACTCCTTGCCCTTTGGTGGATACGTGAAGATTTTTGGTGAGAGTCCGAGTGAGGAGGGAGAAGTGAGTCATCCAGAAAGTTTTCAATCTAAAAGTAATAGTAAAAAAATAATGGTGCTGGTAGCGGGGGTACTCGCCAACTTCATCTTAGCTTGGATTCTTTTTTCTATAATACAGATGATAGGCATAGAGTCACAGGATGGATTCATAAAGCGGGGATTCTTTGACTCCGTTTGGCATGGTTTCCTAACTATGGGCAAAATCACATGGCTCACCATTGTGGCCCTCCTTAGCCTTTTGACTGGACTTTTTACTGGAGGCGCAGATCTCTCTCAGATAGTTGGGCCAGTAGGGCTGGTAGGACTTGTAGGAACAGTTAGTAAGGCGGGGCTTGTTTATGTTCTGTATTTTACTGCTCTTATATCCGTCAATCTTGGAATTATTAATCTTTTCCCCCTACCTGCTCTAGATGGTGGCAGAGTGTTTTTGGTACTTGTTGAGTGGGTCAGAGGGAGAAAGATTACTCCAAAGGTTTTCAACGCCATGAATGCTGTTAGCTTCGTACTTCTTATACTACTTATGATTCTTATTACTGTTCGTGACGTTAAGGGATTGCTATAATTATTTTATGAATGGCTTCGAAGGAATAAGTCCAATAGAGGGAGAGAGAAAAGTAGAAAGCATAAACGCAAAGAAGGTTCGAGTTGCCAACCTGATCCAGATTGAACTGATGAAAAAATATTTCGAAAGTCTTGACCCCGCAGGAGGAGAAGAAGCAATAAGAGAAGCGGAAAAAAGATGGGTTGTTGAAAATAGCGAAGCTTTTAGAGAGGCGTTTGAAATGATGCTTCAGTCTGATCCACAAATGCTAGATAAATGGGTTGAAAATAAGGATCAATATATAGGTATATTTCAAGAGCATTTGGATGCCACAGCTCGGGGAGAAAGAAAAGCGGCTGCCTAGTTTTAGACCCTGATTTCGGGTAAGATACTCACATGCTACAGAGCAGGCTTTTTACTAAAACACGTAGAGAGGCGCCCAAAGATGAGGTCTCAAAGAATGCCGAACTTTTGATACGGGGTGGGTTTATACACAAGGAGATGGCTGGGGTTTATGATTTTCTACCTCTTGGACTACGAGTGCTAAAAAAAATAGAAGAAATCATTCGCGAAGAAATGGATCTCATCGGCGGGGTAGAGATGAGGACTGCAGTTTTGCAAAACAAAGATATCTGGGAGAAATCAGGCAGATGGGATGATGCTGTGGTAGATAATTGGTTTAAAACACAACTTAAGAATGGTGGAGAGATGGGTCTTTCCTTCACAAACGAAGAAGCCTATTCGAATCTTCTTACTCAATATGTGAGTTCTTACAAAGACTTGCCTATCTACCCATATGACTTCAAAAATATTTTTAGGAATGAAGTGAGGAGCAAGTCTGGAATTATGCGAGGAAGAGAGTTTTATTGGAAGGCGCTCTACTCTTTTTCAAAAGATAATGCTGAGCATGATGAATTTTATGAGAAAGCCAAGCAAGCTTACCAGAATATTTTTAATAGAGTGGGTATAGGTGAGTCTACATATCTCACGAGAGCCTCTGGCGGAAGTTTCTCAGAATTTTCTCACGAATTTCAAACAGTCACCCCTTCTGGCGAGGATACAATTTATATAACCGATGAAGACAAGAAAGAAGCAATAAATAAAGAAATTGCTAAGGGGACAGAAGGAAGAGAGGAAAGGGCTGTGGAAGTTGGCAACATTTTCTCACTCGGTACTAGGTTCTCAGAGCCTTTTGGGTTGACATACACCGACGCGAACAGCAATAAACAACTAGTTGTAATGGGTAGTTATGGTATAGGGCTGGGGCGTCTCATGGGCACTATAGTTGAGGTTTTGAGTGACGAAAAGGGGATAGTCTGGCCCAAAGCAGTAGCGCCATTTCGTGCCCATCTTATACTTGCGGGAGAAGACGAGAAGGTGAGAGCATTAGCCAATGAAGTTTACAAGACTCTTGAGGCAAACGGGATTGAAACTCTATATGATGACAGAGATGTGCGAGCCGGAGAGAAATTTGCAGACTCGGATTTGATCGGTATTCCTTCTAGAGTGATTGTTGGTAACAAAACCATTGAGTCCAAACTTTACGAACTTAAAGATAGGGAGAGTGGTGAGCTGAGGGAGATCAGTCTGGAACATCTGATAGAGGAACTTAAAAAATAAAATAATGAAACGGGCGAAGGAAAAATTGCGACGCGTGTTCGCAAATGATATTGGTATCGACCTTGGCACAGCCAATACTCTAGTGTATTTGCGTGGTCGAGGAATTATCATCAATGAGCCTTCTGTTGTGGCTATCAATCAAAAGACTGGACAGGTGGTAGCTGTTGGGGCTGAAGCCAAGGCCATGCTTGGTCGTACTCCAAGTCACATCAAAGCTATCCGCCCGCTTGTCGATGGTGTTATCTCGGACTTTGAAGTGACAGAGGAAATGCTTGCATACTTACTTAACAAAGCTCAAGAAGGCTCTCGCAAAATAATGGCACCAAGAGTCGTAATCGGTGTGCCATCAAACATAACTTCGGTTGAAACTAGGGCCGTGCGAGATGCTGCCAGAAACGCTGGTGCTGGGGTGGTGCATATTGTGGAGGAACCAATGGCGGCAGCAATCGGCATGCGATTGCCCATACACGATCCTGTGGGAAGCATGGTGCTTGATATTGGTGGCGGAACATCCGACATAGCTGTGCTCTCGCTTGGAGGCACTGTTCGTTCAAAGAACTTACGTCTTGCTGGAGATCGCTTCAATCAAGACATCATCTCCTATATCAGGGATCAATTCAAAATTTTGATTGGGGAGAAGACCGCTGAATCAGTCAAATTTGTAGCTACGGCTCTCACTCCTCTCGAAACACCTCTTGAAGCAAGGGTGAAGGGAAGAGATCTTGTGACGGGCCTACCTCGCGAAGTCATTATCACAGATTCAGATATTAGGGAGGCCTTGAGTCCTTCGATAGAGGCTTTGGTGCTTGCGATTAGGGAAGTTTTAGAAACCACGCCTCCAGAAATTTTGGCTGACATCATAGAACGGGGGATATTTCTTGCTGGTGGCGGGGCGCTCTTGAGAGGGTTACCAGAGATACTTGAGAGAGAGCTCAATATCTCAATACATGTGGCCTTCGATCCCTTGTCGGCAGTAGCGCGGGGTGCAGGAGTTATTTTAGAGGATGTGGAAAAATTTAGAAATATTTTAATAGAAAATGAAGAGGACCTTCCGCAGAAAATTTAATACCAGTCCCTCCCAAAACAAGCGTTTTGTATACGTTTTTCTTGTCTTGGTTTTTGGGGTTATCCTTATCTCACTTTTGAGGACTCCTGTGCTTTCGATATTTGCCCCTCTTTGGCGTAGCGAGAACATGATGGCTTTAGGTTTGAGAAATTTTTCGCAAATGATTCGTAGCAAAGACGCACTTGTGAGAGAAAATTTAGATTTACACCAAAAACTTGCTTCATACGAAATCCTTAAGAAAACTGCTAGCTCTCTCCAGAGCACAGAGGAGGAACTCCTCTCCTTGTTTGGCAGAAATTTCTCTCTCGGCTCTATAGTGGCAACCGTGCTTGTCCACCCTCCTGAAACACCATACGATGTCCTCGTAATTGATGCTGGTTCCTCAGATGGTATTAAACAAGGAGGGAAAGTTTTTCTTCCAGAGGGTGGGGTTATTGGCATTATAAGTGAGGTGGAAGAGAATCAATCAAAAGTATCGCTCTATAGTGGTAGTGGAATTGAGACCAATGCTTATCTTGAACGTGGAAATATCAGTATTAAACTTGCTGGTAGAGGTGGGGGAAGTTTTAAACTCCTTCTTCCGCGAGACGTAGAGATTGAGGTTGGGGACAGAGTGCTTTTGCCAAGCATAAGGAATGAACTTGTGGGAGTGGTCGTAGAGATTGTGCTTGCTCCAACAGATTCAACCAAGCATGTTTTGGTGGAGGGTCTCGCAAATGTAAACAGTTTACGTTTTGTAGTAGTCCGTTAACATGCGAGCTCTCTTTACTCTTGTAGTTTTTCTGGCTTTGATAGCAACTCCATACTGGGTGTATCTTCCCCTAGTACTTATTGGGGTTGTTCTTTTCCCTTTTTATCTTGAGGCTATCTTGTTTGGGCTTATCGTGGACATTGTTTATGGAGGAGGGACTAATGGTGGTGCGCTTCTTGGTTTCCCGTTCGGTATTGTGGCAGCTGTCCTTGTTTTGTTCTCTGCTCCACTAAGGGAATATTTAAGATTCAATGCGTAAAATTCTACGAACACTGAAAAAAAGTTTTTTGAGAGACAACCGCGAGATAAATCCGGAGGATATCTTTCTCGACTCAACTAACTTGCCTAATCTGAACCAAGATCGGCTAGAAGGAATGATAGAGAGACCAATTGGAGAAAAAACCTTCCTTTTTGTTAGGGTTGTATTGTCGCTTGTTTTGATTTTTCTGGGAGCAGAACTTTGGATTCTTCAGGTCAGCAAGGGGGAGGTTTATAGAGAGATAAGCGAGGAAAATCGCCTTGGACGCACGGCCATTTTTGCTGATCGAGGAATAATTTTTGATAGGAATGGCTTGCCTTTAGTAGTAAACGAGATCAAGCCTGACGAGAGCGACTTTGCGGCACGTAAGTACCCCAACATTGAGGGCCTTGGGGCAGTGGTGGGCTATGTTAAATACCCTTCAATGGATTCTGCTAAAAGATACTATGATGAACTATTTCATGGACAATCTGGAGTGGAGAAAACCTACGATTCTCTCCTCTCTGGAAGTAATGGAAGTAAGCTCACAGAAACTAATGCTCTCGGAGAGAAAACATCAGAATCGATAGTTGACTCCCCGCAGGATGGGAAGGACATTCATCTGTCCATTGATGCAAAGTTGACTGAAAAACTTTTTCAGTCAATTCGTGCTACCTCCAAAGAAAAGGGCTTCACAGGAGGAGCGGGGGTCATAATGGATGTGGAAACGGGCGAAGTACTGGCTCTAACAAGTTATCCATCATATGACCAAAATATTGTTACAGAGGGTAAGGATTCCGCCGAGATCTCAAAACTCTTAAACGACAAAAGCACCCCATTTCTAAACAGAGCAGTTTCTGGCCTATATACTCCAGGTTCGATTGTGAAGCCTATTGTGGCTTTAGGAGCTCTGAATGAAGGAGTAATAACTTCCACAAAACAAATTCTCTCAACGGGGCAGATAAGTTTGCCCAACCCATATGATCCAAAAAACCCATCTATCTTTAGAGACTGGCGGGCTCATGGCTGGGTAGACATGATAGATGCATTGGCTGTTTCTTCCGATGTTTACTTTTACGAAGTAGGTGGAGGTTTTGGTAATCAGAAGGGGCTAGGAATTTCGAATCTCGATAAATACTTCTCACTTTTTGGTATGAACGAGAAGACTAACATAGATTTGCCCGGAGAGGAGGAGGGCTATATTGCCACCCCCTCATGGAAGGAAAAAAACTTTCCCGATGATCCGATTTGGCGAGTTGGAAATACATACCACACCTCTATCGGTCAGTACGGCACACAAGTTACTCCTATAGAGGTTGTGCGTTGGGTAGCGGCCATAGCAAATGGAGGAAAACTTATTACCCCGAGGGTTTTGTTTGGCATCAATGGGGACAAACCACGAGTGGATAGAAGAGTGGATTTAGCTGAAGATTTTTTTGTAATTGTCCGGAAGGGAATGCGAGAGGGAGTAACAAGGGGAGTGGCTACTGGGTTATCCATACCCGAAGTAAAGGTAGCCGCAAAAACTGGAACAGCAGAACTGGGTGCAAGGAAAGAGTTTGTGAACTCTTGGATTACTGGATTCTTCCCTTACGACACTCCTAAATATGCCTTTGCCATAATAATGGAAAGAGGGCCTGTCACAAACACCGTTGGAGGCGTTTTCGTTATGCGTCAGGTACTTGATTGGATGACAGTGAACACCCCAGAGTATTTGAAATAAATGTGAATTGTAGAGTTGATTTCTCTGCCTATTTCTGTTATCGTATCCCAGATAAATTATGAACACTGAATACCTGACTCAGTCGAAGTTCGACGAGTTTACGAAGGAACTGGAAGTTTTGAAGTCTGAAAAAAGAACAGAGATAGCCAAACAGCTTGAGTATGCAAAGTCGCTAGGAGATTTGTCCGAGAATGCCGAGTATCACGAAGCTCGTAACGCTCAAGCCGTGGTGGAAGATCGCATCAATCATCTTGAAAACCTTTTGAAATCTGCCTCGATTATCTCCACTCATGATACTGGCACTGTCAATGTTGGTACCTCCGTAACGCTTAAGCGCGAAGGTGATGGCTCTAAGAAGACATTTATTATCGTTGGTTCAGAAGAAGCTGATGCAACGAATGGCAAAATTTCTGTTCGTTCTCCGCTCGGCTCCTCTGCAATGGGGAAGAAGAAGGGTGAGAGTTTCTCCTTCAATTCTCCCTCTGGCACTATGACCTACAAGGTCGTTGATATAGAATAGACTCGTGGCTTCCATTGATGAAATTAGAGCGACGCGACTAGAGAAACTTAAGGCGCTTGAAAAGCGTGGGATAAATCCATACCCTACTACAGCACATTACGACAAAACTCTTTTTGGAGTTGTTAAAGATTTTAAGGAGGGAGATAGTTTGAGTCTGGTTGGGCGAATTATGAGTGTGCGGGGACAAGGCAAAATAGTCTTTTTCGATTTTGATGATGGCACAGGAAAGTTTCAAGCTCTTCTTAAAAAGGGAGAGCCGACTAAGACCGAGGATTTTGAGCTTTTCACAGATTTTTTTGATATTGGAGATTTTATAGAAGTTAAGGGGACTCTCTTCCTTACTAAACAAAACGAGAAGACGATTCTTGTTGAGAGTTTGAGAATGCTCTCAAAGTCCCTTCGCCCACTACCTGAAAAGTGGCACGGACTTTCCGATGTTGAAGAGCGTTTTCGTAAGCGGTATTTAGACCTTGTATCAAACCCTGAAACAAAAAGGAGATTTGTTTCAAGAACGATGATTGTCTCAGAAATCAGAAAAATTCTGGACGAAGCTGGGTATCTAGAGGTGGAGACCCCAGTTCTTCAATCTATATATGGAGGGGCTTCGGCCGAGCCGTTTACCACACACCACAATACTCTCGATAAAGATTTTTTCCTTCGTATTTCGGACGAACTATATTTGAAACGTTTAATGGCAGGGGGGTTTCAAAAAGTTTATGAGATTGCCAGAGACTTTAGAAATGAGGGGATAGACACCACACACAATCCAGAATTTACTATGCTTGAGTTTTATGAGGCATATAGCGATGCAACTAAACAGCGCGCTTTCGTGGAGCAAATGGTAAAACGATTAGCAAAGCTCGTCCCGGATTGCCAAATAAATTTCGCTAAGCCTTTTGAAGTTAAAAAATATGCCGATCTTATTACGGAAAAGACCGGAATTAAAGATCCTATGAGCCACTCGCCTAAAGAGTTGGATGAAATGTTTAAAAAAATAAGACCAGAGATTATTGAGCCAACCTTCGTGGTTGATTATCCAGTTGACATGCTACCTCTGACGAAACGGAAAGAAGGAGAAAAAAATATTGTTGATGCCTTCCAACTCTATGCGGGTGGGATAGAACTGGCAAAAGCCTTCTCTGAATTAAACGACCCGATCGACCAGCGAGCACGATTTGAGAAACAGGAGAAAAATAAAAAAGAAGGGGACAAAGAGGCACAAGTTATGGACGAGGACTTTATCGAGGCGATGGAGTACGGCATACCTCCTGCTGGAGGAGTGGGTATTGGTATAGATCGCTTAGTAATGCTTCTTACTAACGTCAAAAACATCAAAGAAGTCATCCTCTTCCCAACCTTGAAACCTAGGGATTAGTACTTGACAAAACTAGTTCTACTGTGATATAATACGGCTAGGTAGTTCTTCGACACTTTATCCAAAACTGGAGCGTACATGCGCGCGATTTTGAGGTTTTTGACCCTCGTCGCCCTTGTGGCGACTCCATCCATTTCCTTTGCCCAAGTAGCCGAGCTTCGTCTCGGCGAGCAGGTCGTATTCACTCGCGACAGTGGCGGGGTTCGGCAGAGAATTCCGCAGACAACGCTCGACGGATTCGTTTATTTCTCCGAGAGTGCTGGCGCGTGGGGCTTCTGCTACGGCGAGAAGTATTACGGCTCCTGCACTGCGGGACTCTTCCTCGACTTCACAAGTTGGTTTGAGGTAGCAGTCGCCGGTGGTGCGGAGAGATTTCGTGGAGACGATGGTCGCAACCAGACCATGGGTCGCTACGCCCTCTCGGCGCTCTTCTTTGGGGAGAGCATCTGCCCACTCGAGCTCTACTACGAAAACGGAGCTTCCGGAGAGTACTGGCATCAAGGATCGATCATGTGCGAGCCCGCACGGGGGTTGAGCTTCGGCATCATCGAGCAGAGGCAGGTCGGAATTGGTCCGGCTCTGAAGTTGCGACCGATTCGCGCCATCCCCATCGAAGTTTGGGGAGCTCGGGTCTATGACCCAGAGTTGCCACCCCAGTTTCGGTGGAATTGGACTGCGGGCATTCGACTCGTGTTCCAGAGGGAGAAGTGAAAACAGGGGCGGGGATTCGAAAGGATTCCCGCCCTTTTCTATGCATAAATTAAGCCATAAAGTAGACCTTGACAAAATTAATATAGTGTGATAGCATTAAAAAAGATAGGCATCGTGCCTAAATCGTTATTTCACAACTTCTTCAGGAGGTCTAGTGAACAGTTTCCCGATGTGGATGGGACTCCTGGCAGGAGTTCCGACTATCATGGCGTATGTACGTCTAGCGAAGATCCTCAACAAGCCGTCGACGACCATCCGGCCAAATTTGGCCAGCTGGCTGCCGTGGCTCGCAGTGGATGCCAGCGTTTTTGCGGCTTCAATCGCTCAGCACGTAGTGACGACGATGGTGGTCTTCGGGGTCTTCACCCTGGGGACTATCACTGTCCTCATCATCGTCATCCGCAAGAAGGCCATGATGAAGTTCGGTCTGGTCGATGGAGCTTCGCTCGTAGTAAGTGGCCTTGCCCTTGTGGCATGGTGGCTCACCGGTGACGCGAAGCTCGCGCTCTACATCAACGTCGTTGTCGTGGTCGTAGCGACCATCCCATCTATCATCAATGCGTGGGACAAGCCGGAAACCCAGGACCTTCGTGTCTGGTCCTACTTCCTCGCTGGGGGGTTCATCAACCTCTTTGCGGTGGTAGAGTGGGACATGAAGAATGGTCTCGTTCCGGTATCGGTTGTCGTCGTTCAGGCGGCGCTGGTACTCGCGACTGCGAGAGACCACTTTGCAAGCCGAAGTACCTACATGTAGGAGAAGAAGTTGAACCCAAAGGCCGACGCGCAAGCGCCGGCCTTTCTACATGATTGAGGGTCCCTCGGTGACCTCGGGACACACTTCGCTAATAAGCGAAGTGTGGATAACTTTAGTAGTAGAATGGTAGGGGGTGGGATAAGATGTAGGCCAGTGGGATAGAGTGTCATGAAGACAAAAACAGAAAATGT
>CAYHKS010000015.1:0-4144 GCA_964357345.1 uncultured Candidatus Saccharibacteria bacterium
ATTCGCCCCATGCTGAAAATCAGGTTACAAAGGGTGGGGCGCAAGCACGAGCCTATTTTTCGTATCGTTTTAACTGATTCTAAAAACTCGACCAAGTCAGGTCGTTCAAAGGAGGTGCTTGGCTCATATGATCCGAGAAAGACTGTCGACTTGCTTAAAACCGACAGAATCAAGTATTGGCTTAGAAAGGGGGCTCTACCAACTGGCACGGTGCACAACCTCTTCGTTACTCACAAAATTGTTGATTCTAAGAAAATCAATGTTCTACCAAGGAAACACCCTATAATAAAAGAAAAAGAAGCAGAAAAAGTAGTAGTTGTTGATACACCAAAGGAGGAGGTGAAAGTAGAAGCTCCAGTTGAGGCTCCCAAGGAAGAGGTACTTGTCGAAACGACCCCTTCAGCAGACGTGGTACAATAGATTTCGGTTATTCCTGATAATTCTGAACGATTATGCTTGACGATATACAGTTTCTTGAATTTTTGATAAAAGCTTTAGTAGACAATCCGGATGATGTGAAGATAAAGAGAACTGTGGATGAAATGGGAGTGTTGATGACTCTAGATGTGCACCCAGACGATATGGGAAAAGTGATAGGAAGACAGGGCAATACAGCTAAGGCCATCAGAATTCTTCTTCGTGTTGTGGGGATGAAAAACAATGCTCGGGTGAATTTGAAGATAAACGAACCTGCTGGTGGCAGAGTTTTTGCTCCTCGCGAGGAAAGTTCTCTCCCTCGAGCCTCAAAAACGATTGACGAGGCAATGGAGGATTTGAATTTAGAATAGCTTGCATTTCCATATAGTCACACTTTTTCCGAAGGCTTTTGATTCGTACTTAGGCGAGTCGATTTTGAAGCGGGCCATTGAGGACAAGAAGCTCAAAGTTAGTTTCTACAATCCTCGTGATTTTGCAGATAATGCATACAAAAGGATAGATAGACCTCCGTATGCTGGTGGTCCGGGGATGGTTATACAAGCGGAACCCGTTATCAAAGCCATAGCTAAAGCTAAGGGTAAGAAAAATGCCAAAATAATTTTCTTGTCTCCATCTGGCAAACAATTCACAAATTCTTATGCATCTAGTGTCGCCAAAAAATACAAAGACATGATTATTGTAAGTGGCAGATATGAAGGTATTGATGCCAGAGTAAAAAAGGTTTTCAAAATGGAAGAGGTGTCAGTCGGACCTTTCGTATTAACTGGTGGGGAACTACCCGCAATGCTCATAATTGATGTTGTGGCTCGACAGATTCCCGGTATCTTGGGTAATTTAGGCTCTCTTGAAGAGTCACGCACAGCTAGTCCTGATGTTTACACCCGTCCAGAGAAATTTGTGTATAAAGGGAAAGCTTATAAGGTTCCCAAGATTTTGCTCTCTGGCGATCATACCAAGATAGAGGCTTGGAAGCAGAAAAGGAAGGGGATTTGACACAAAAACACAGCTCATATATACTGTCGTTCACTTCGACTGATTGAGTCACGTCCTACGAAGTAAGTTTTGGGAGGAACTTACAAATCGTTTTGTTTCTAAATTTAAATAAATAATGCCTATTAAATCTGCGGCTAGGCCGAAGAAGTACTTTGGTCGCTTCCGAGCGCCCCTCACAGACATGCCAAATTTGGTTGTCTCGCAATTGGACAGCTTCAAGTGGTTAGTTGAGACTGGTCTCAAAGAGGTTTTCCAAGAATTTTCTTCGATTAAGGATTTTTCTGAGCGTAAATTTCAATTAGATTTTGTTGGATTTGAACTCGACAAACCTAAGGTCACAGAGTATGAGGCTAAGGAGAAAAAGCTCTCTTACGAGGCGCCTCTTCGTGTAAGAATTAAATTAAAGAACTTCATTCAAAAGACTGAAAAGGAGCAAGAAATTTTTATGGCCGATTTTCCTCTTATGACCGACCATGGCACCTTTATTATTTCCGGCATCGAAAGAGTGGTTGTTCCTCAACTTGCCCGCTCCTTTGGAGTTTTCTTTACTTCAGCAGAAGTTAAGGGGAAGAAGACTTTTGGTGCAAAGATTATCCCTTCACGTGGGGCATGGATTGAGTTTGAGACAGATGCAGACAAAGTTATCAACGTTCGTATAGATAGAAAGAGAAAATTTCCAGTCACGACTCTCCTCCGTGCTTTTGGAGTTACGACAAATGAAAAAATGTTTTCCCTCTTTGGCGATCATCCAGAAGCTAAGGCCTATCTCGAGAAAACTCTTGCCAAAGACCATACTACAAACCAAGACGAGGCGGCCATAGAGATTCACAAGCGACTTCGTGATGGTGATTTGGCTTCGGCAGAAAATGCTAGGGATTTCGTCAAATCTATATTCGAATCAGAGCGATACGACCTTTCTAGAGTTGGACGCTTCCGCTTCAATAACCGTTTTGAACTTAAACAGAGTGACAAAGAGATGGACCGCAGAGTTCTCTCCATGGAGGATTTGCGTATTATCATTTCTCACATAATCACTCTTAATGTTACTCCCAACGCCACTCCAGACGATATCGACCACCTTGGTTCAAGACGTGTGCGTTATGTAGGAGAGCTATTCCAGCAAAAAATACGCGTGGGTATGGCACAGATTAAAAGGAACATCCAAAATAGGATGTCGACTATCGACACAGATGTTACCTTGCCCGTCCAGTTCATCTCTCCTAAACCCTTGCAGGCTCGCATCAAAGAATTCTTTACTACAAACCAGCTCTCGCAGTTTATGCAGCAGGAGAACAGTCTCTCTGAAGTGGAGCATCTTCGTACTCTTTCTGCGCTTGGACCAGGTGGTCTCAATAGGGCACGGGCAGGATATGAAGTTCGTGATGTCCATCCTTCGCACTACGGAAGACTTTGCCCTATTGCCACACCAGAAGGCCCAAACATTGGTCTTATTTTGAGACTCTCAACCTATGCCAGAGTCAACGACTTCGGAATGATTGAGACTCCTTACGCAGTAGTCAAAGATGGTGAAATCACAAGCGAAATAAAATATCTGAATGCTTTAGAGGAAGAGCAGTACAATATTGCTCACGCAGCTACCATTGTTGAGGACAACAAAATAATTCCTGAGATTGTTGACGTAAGGCACAAAGGCGAACCACATACGGTACCAAGAAAGGATGTCCATTACATTGATGTCGCAACTAATCAGGCTTTTTCAGTCTGTACCTCTATGATTCCGTTTTTGAACCATGATGATGCCAACCGAGCGCTCATGGGTTCGAACATGCAAAGACAAGCTACACCTTGTATCCTTCCCGAGGCTCCTCTAGTTGCTACAGGTATAGAAGAGAAGGCAATTCGAGATACAGGACGTTTAGTTTTGGCACCTTGCGCTGGCACTGTTACTTATGTTGATGGTAAGTCCGTCATTCTCACTGATAACAAAGGGGATGATCACGAATTTAAACTAGTTAATTTCTCAATGACTAATGGTTTTACGGCATTCCATCAGCGACCATCGGTTGAGGTAGGTCAAAAAGTTAAAAAGGGAGATGTTTTAGCTGACACTTCTTCCTCCGAACATGGACAGATGGCTCTCGGGCAAAACATCCTAGTGGCCTTTATGTCGTGGAGCGGAGCAAATTATGAAGACGCAATTATTGTTTCTGAAAGACTAGTTAAGGAATCAAAATTTACCTCTATTCATATAGAGGACTTTATCGTAAATGTTCGTGACACCAAGCTTGGTCCAGAGATTACCACTTGCGACATTCCTAACGTCGGAGAGTCAAAGTTGAAGAACCTTGCGGAAGACGGGATCATTCGAGTTGGTGCTGAAGTTCGCCCTGGGGACATCCTAGTGGGGAAAATTACTCCCAAGGGAGAAAGTCAGCTTACTCCAGAGGAGAGATTGCTCAGATCCCTGTTTGGAGAAAAGGCCAGAGATGTTAAAGATACTTCTAAACGTATGGAAGGTGGTAAAAGAGGTCGAGTTATTTCTGTTCAGGTTTTCTCTAGGGAAAGGGGTGACAAACTTGAGAGTGGTATCTTGAAGCAGATACACATACAGGTGGCTCAGCTTAGAAATGTTTCAGTCGGGGATAAACTGGCAGGTCGCCATGGAAACAAGGGAGTTATTTCTAGAATTCTTCCTGTTGAGGACATGCCTTACATGGTTGATGGTACTCCTATAGATATCATCCTTACTCCG